>NZ_CATJGZ010000053.1:0-52072 GCF_949740115.1 Bacteroides sp. 41_26 | reverse complement strand
TGTATTTGGCGGACAGGCTATGATGGCTTAGCGGACAAATAGATATAAATAAGAGATCGCCCGGTTCATTCTTAGGAGTGAATCGGGCGATTTTTGTTTTAAGATAATCAAGATATTTGCGTTAGCTTTGCTCTACACCAATCATTGTTAATTGTATGCGTTTTCGCTCATTATCTACGCTCATAACTTTCACCATAACTTGCTGATGAATAGATACTACTTCTGTGGGATCGGAAATGAAGCGTTCGGCTAATTGCGAGAGGTGCACCAGTCCGTTCTCTTTGATACCTATATCTACAAAAGCGCCAAAGTTGGTAATATTACCAACAATTCCCGGAAGTATCATTCCTTCACGGAGGTCATTGATGGTACGTACATTCTTATCAAATTCAAAGGCTTTGATCGTCTGGCGTGGATCACGTCCCGGCTTTTCAAGCTCCTGCATGATGTCCTGCAGAGTAGGCATACCCACTGTTGGAGTGACGTAAGCTGATACATTGATTTTGCTGCGTAACTCTTTATTGGTAATCAATTCAGCAACACTGCATTTCATATCTTTAGCCATTTGCTCTACGATGCAATAACTTTCGGGATGTACGGCTGTATTGTCCAAAGGATTCTTGGCTTGTGGAATACGGAGGAAGCCGGCACATTGTTCAAATGCTTTTGCACCCATGCGGGGAACTTTCATTAATGCTTTACGTGAATCGAAAGCACCGTTTTCGGCACGATAGTTCACTATATTTTGTGCCAACTGTGGTCCTAATCCGGAGATATAGGTCAACAGATGACTACTGGCTGTATTGAGATTAACGCCTACCAGGTTTACACAATTCTCTACTGTCTGATCAAGTGCTTTTTTTAGTTTGGTTTGGTCTACATCGTGCTGATACTGTCCCACACCGATGGACTTCGGATCAATTTTTACCAGTTCGGCAAGCGGATCCATTAATCGGCGTCCTATTGAAACGGCACCACGTACGGTTACGTCATATTCGGGGAACTCATCACGGGCTATTTTAGAAGCTGAATAGATGGAAGCACCTTGCTCACTGACAACAAATACCTGTAAAGGACGGTCGAACTGCTGGGTGGTAACAAAGAATTCCGTTTCCCGGCTGGCTGTACCGTTTCCGATGGCGATGGCATCTATTTGATAGGCTTCTACCATTTTACGTAGCTTGGCTGCCGCCTCTTTCTTCTTATCTACCGGTGGATGAGGATAGATATTTTCATTATGCAGCAGATTGCCCTGTGCATCCATACATACTACCTTACATCCTGTACGGAATCCGGGATCTATACCCAATACCCGTTTCTGCCCCAATGGCGGGGCAAGGAGCAATTGGCGAAGATTCTCGGCAAATACGCGAATCGCTTCTTCGTCGGCTTTCTCCTTTGTCATGGCGGCAAATTCGGTTTCGATGGAGGGCTTTAGCAGTCGTTTGTAAGAGTCTTGTACCGCTTCTGCTACTTGTCGGGCGCATTCGTTATTGCTACGAACGAACTGGCGTTCGAGCCTCTCGATGCATTCCTCGTCATCCGGGGTAATAGATACCTTTAGCAAACCTTCTGCTTCGGCACGGCGGATGGCTAATAACCGATGCGAAGTGCAACGTTTTAATGGTTCGGAAAAATCAAAGTAGTCGCGGTATTTTGCAGCTTCCTCTTCTTTGCCTTTCACCACTTTGGCACTGATTATAGCCTGACGATTGAATTGGTTACGTATAGCATTACGGGCACGTTCGTCTTCATTAACCTGCTCGGCTATAATATCGCGCGCACCTTTCAAGGCATCTTCCACGTCTTTCACGTCTCCTTTTACAAAGGCGGCAGCTTTAGCATCAAGATTATTTTCGCGTTGTAGCATCAATACCATTGCGAGGGGTTCAAGCCCTTTTTGGCGGGCGGCTTCCGCTCTGGTTTTACGTTTGGGCTTATAGGGGAGGTAGATGTCTTCCAATTCGGTAGTATCCCAGGTGCCTTCAATACGTTTTTGCAGTTCGGCAGTCAGTTTGCCCTGTTCGTTGATAGTGGTAAGAATGGTTTCTTTACGTTTGACTATCTCACAGAGTTTGTCGTACTGGGTTTTTATGTTTTCTACCTGTACCTCATCCAGGCCTCCTGTAGCTTCTTTACGATAACGGCTGATAAAAGGAATGGTAGCGCCGTCTTTTAGTAGATTCAAAGTGTTACTGACCTGCTTCTCTGATATATTCAAAGCAGCAGAAATCATCTTGTGAAATAATTCCATAAATGTTTTTATAATGATTCGCTGACAAATGTACATATTAATCTCCTATTAATTGCCAACTTTTAGTATATTTGCGGCAACAAAAAAAACGCGTATATATAAATATGTTGCCATATATCCGATATGTCTTTTCCTTCCTCCTTCCCATTGTTTTTCTTTGGCCAGTGGTGGGCTATGCAGCTCAGGATACCCGGTCTATTCTGATTATTTGCTCTTATAATCCGGCCGCTCATCAGACTTCGGTAACCATCTCTGATTTCATGGATGAATATACAAAATGCGGTGGCAAGTACAATATTGAGATTGAGAATATGAACTGTAAAAGTTTCTCGGAGGCTCCTCAGTGGAAGGGAATGATGCATCAGATACTTTCTAAATATACGGGTATTCAACGGCCGGAGCTTATTATCTTATTGGGGCAGGAGGCATGGGCGTCTTATTTATCACAGGAAGACTCATTGGTGGCACAAATACCGGCTATGTGTAGTTTGACCAGCCGTAATGCAGTGATTTTGCCGGAAGATACAATCAACCTGAAAGAATGGATGCCGGAGTCTGTAGATTTCTTTTCCGATGATCTTGGACACCATAAAGTGAAGGCGGGATTTGTTTACGAATATGATATTGAAGGTAATATTCAATTACTTAAACACTTCTATCCCAATACACGTCATATCGCTTTCATATCCGATAATACGTATGGAGGAGTTGCCATGCAGGCACTTGTGAGAGAAAAAATGAAGAAGTTCCCGGAGATGGATTTGATATTGTTGGACGGGCGTTCCAATACAATTTATACGATACTGGATCAGTTTCAGAAGTTACCCGAAAACACGGCGGTCATGGTGGGTACCTGGCGTGTGGATATGAATGAGAGCTATTTTATGCGTAATGCCACTTATATGATGATGGAGGCTAATCCCACAGTACCTGCTTTTACTCCGGCTTCTATTGGACTGGGTTATTGGGCTGTAGGCGGGGTAATTCCTGCATACCGTTCTTTTGGTCGCGAAATGGCTCGTGAAGCCATTCGTTTGCTTGACAATCCGAAAGATACAGTCAGTCATGTAGAGATAGTAGGCAGCAAGGCTGTGCTTGACTATAAAAAAGTGAAAGAATTGAAACTGGATACAAAATCTTTGCCTTTTCATGTGGAAATTGTTGGCAAGCCTGTATCATTCTATCAGGAATATATGTATCAGATATGGGCAGCAATCAGCATATTTGTAATATTAGTAGGAGGACTGATCATTTCACTCTTTTTCTATTTCAGAACAAAACGTTTGAAGGACGACTTGCAAAGGTCGGAAGTAGATCTGCGTGAAGCCAAAGATCGTGCCGAAGAATCCAATCGGCTGAAGAGTGCCTTTTTGGCCAATATGAGCCATGAGATACGTACTCCGCTGAATGCTATTGTGGGCTTTTCGGATGTGTTGACCGCCGAAGGAAGTTCTGACGAAGATAGAAAGGGGTATTCGGAAATTATTAAATCCAATTCAGACCTGTTGCTTCGATTGATAAATGATATACTCGATCTCTCCCGGCTCGATGCAGACAGGGTGAGGATGACAAAAGAACCTTGTGATGTAGTTCAGTTGTGCCGGCAGGTATTGACTTCAGTAAATTTTTCCCGTAAATCCAATAATAAGTTTGTGTTCACCAGTAAGTATGAGGATTTTGTAATCAATACGGACGTACAGCGGTTGCAGCAAGTTATTATTAATCTGCTTTCCAACTCTGCTAAATTTACACAAGATGGTGTTATTACTTTGGACTTTTCGGTGGATAAAGGGCGGAAGTTAGCCTTTTTCTCTGTGACTGATACTGGTTGCGGCATTCCAAAGGAGAAACAAAAGTTAGTATTTGAACGCTTTGAAAAATTAGACGAATATGCACAAGGGACAGGATTGGGATTGTCCATCTGTAAACTCACTGTTGAGAAATGGGGTGGTGAGATATGGGTGGATCCGGACTATACCGAAGGAGCCCGTTTTGTATTTTCAATGCCGGTAGAATGAGTTTGTAAAATAACTCTATTTCCTTATTACATTAAATAGACATTATGAAAAGATTTATTTCTATTTGTACCTTGCTGTTATGCTTTATGTTGGCGTTGCCGGCACAAGAGCGTGAGGTGAAATTGAAAATTGTACAGACCAGTGATGTACATGGTAATTATTATCCCTATAATTTCATTACTCAGAAAGAATGGGGAGGAAGTCTGGCGCGTATTTATGCATTGGTGCAGAAGGAGCGTGAGACTTACAAAGATAATCTTATTCTGCTTGATAACGGTGATATATTGCAAGGCCAGCCTACCGCTTATTATTATAATTATATAGATACGGTTTCTCCTCATCTCTGTGCCGAAATGATGAACTATATGAAGTATGATGCCGGTAATATGGGAAATCATGATGTAGAAACCGGTCGTGGCGTTTTTGATCGTTGGATTGGCGAATGCAATTTTCCTGTGCTAGGTGCAAACATTATTGATACTGCCACTGGTGAAACTCATCTGAAACCTTATAAAGTATTAGAACGGGACGGAGTTAAAATAGTAGTATTGGGCATGATTACTCCTGCTATTCCTGCATGGCTTTCTGAAAATCTGTGGCAGGGACTTCGCTTCGATGATATGGAGCAAACGGCACAGAAATGGATGAAGATTATCCGTGAGAAAGAGAATCCGGATATTGTAGTCGGGCTTTTCCATGCCGGGCAGGATGCTTTTCGTATGTCTGGTAAATATAATGAGAATGCATCACTGAATGTGGCAAAAAATGTTCCCGGTTTTGATATTGTATTGATGGGGCATGATCATGCCCGTGAGTGTAAAAAGATTATGAACGTTGCGGGGGATTCTGTGTTGGTTATTGATCCGGCCAGTAATGGAATTGTAGTTTCCAATGTGGATGTGACGGTAAAACTGAAAGATGGTAAAGTGCAGAGCAAGCAGATTGAAGGAGTGCTTACTCCCACAGAAGACTATGGTATCAGTGAGGATTTTATAAAAGAATTTGCTCCTCAGTATAATGCAGTAGAGCAGTTTGTATCAAAAAAAATAGGTACTTTTACTGAAGATATATCTACCCGTCCGGCCTATTTTGGTCCTTCGGCTTTTATTGATTTTATTCATTCCCTGCAACTTGATATATCTGGTGCTGATATTTCTTTTACTGCTCCGCTGTCATTTGATGCCGAGATTAAAAAAGGTGATATTCATGTCAGCGATATGTTCAATTTATATAAGTATGAGAATATGCTTTATGTGATGACACTTTCCGGCAGGGAGATAAAAGACGTTCTTGAAGCTTCTTATTATATGTGGACTAATCAGATGAAATCTCCCAATGATCATCTGTTGTGGTTTAAGAAGAAACGTCGTGAAGGAGCAGAAGATCGTGCTTCGTTTCAGAACTTCAGCTTTAATTTTGATTCTGCTGCGGGCATCATTTATACAGTAGATGTTACGAAACCTCAAGGGGAAAAAGTGATGATTATCAGTATGGCAGACGGTACTCCTTTCAGCATGGATAAGATTTATAAGGTTGCTCTCAACTCTTATCGTGGCAATGGGGGAGGTGAACTGCTGACAAAAGGTGCAGGTATCCCTCAGAATGAGTTGAAAGACCGTATTATCTTTTCCACAGATAAAGATTTACGCTATTATCTGATGAATTACATTGAGAAGAAAGGTACGCTCGATCCTCGTGCTTTGAATCAGTGGAAGTTTATTCCAGAAGATTGGACGGTGCCGGCTGCAGAGAGAGATTATAAAAAACTGTTTAAATAGTGATAAGTGATAAGTGATTAGTGATTAGTTCCATGCGGACTATAGTGTAGTTGTTAATCACTACTCACCTGCTCACTAATCACTAATCACTACTCACTAATTATTCTTGTTGTGTCTGAAAATTTAATTCTTATATCCGGTAGTAAAGAAGAGCAATATTCTTCTTTGTTGCCACAAATAAAGTCTCTTGTTGAAGGAGAGACCGATTTAATAGCCAACTTGGCTAATGTTACTGCTGCTTTGAAGGAGGCGTTTCACTTCTTCTGGGTTGGGTTTTATCTGGTGAAGGAGAATGAGTTGGTGCTTGCTCCTTTTCAGGGACCTATTGCTTGTACACGCATTCGTAAGGGGAGAGGGGTTTGTGGTACTGCCTGGCAGGAGAAGCAGACACTGATTGTACCTGATGTAGATGCTTTTCCGGGACATATAGCCTGTAGCTCTCTGTCTCGTTCGGAAATTGTAGTGCCGTTGCTAAAAGATGGTGAGGTGTGGGGAGTACTTGATATTGATAGTGAGCAACTGAGTACTTTTGATGAAACGGATAGGAAGTATCTCGAAGAACTTTGTACCTATTTGTAGATGATTTGTTAAATACATCCCCTTTTTATTTAAAAGTCTTTGAGATAATGCTTATCTTTGCACCTCAATTTTAAAATAAAGAGACTATAACAGGTGAGACGTGTAAAAAGAGTTCTATCATCCCTTCTGTTGCTGACGCTATTTACCGTGTATCAGGCAGGCATTACGATGTTTACCCATGTACACTACGTCAATGGTGTCATGATAGTTCACTCTCACCCCAGTCATGGCAAACACACCCACACTAAAACCGAGATTGTTGTAATTAACCGTTTATCTTCTTTCCATTCACTGGAAGCTGATATACCGGTCAATGTAATAGATCCTGTACGTCCGTTACTTTTCTACGTGGAAGTACAGCGGGAGATTCCTGTTGTGTCAGGAATGCATTTGCGGGTACTTTCTCTTCGTGCTCCGCCTGTAATCCGGGCTTGAAAATGATAATTTAATAGTTTGCTGTAGAAGATACGTTCAGTGTATCTTTGTTGCTGATTATTAAATTATTACTCTTTTTTTTCTTTATTCATTATATATAATATTGTAATTTCAGAATGAAAAAAAATATCATCCTGCTTATGCTTCTATGCCTGAGCATGATTACTTATGCCGTCAATCCTATCAAGGAAGGCAATATGATTTCCGGTCACGTTATTGTGAAAGGAACCGAAGAGAATGTTCCTTATGCCACTGTACGTGTGGTTAGTTATAATGGTGGTACTGTTCCCGAAAAGCTTCGTACATCCGGTGCTGTCTCTAATGATGAAGGGCAGTTTGAGTTTCGTAACCTTGCTCCGGGTAAATATACACTGCGGGTACAAGCTATGGGCTATAAAAGTCAGGAGAAGACAGTGGCTGTGAGTAAAGACTTTACGGCTGTTCTTCATTTCCAATTGGAAGAAGAGAGTTTCATGACTGATGAAGTAGTGGTTTCTGCTAATCGTAATGAGGTTAGCCGCCGGGAAGCTCCTGTAGTAGTTAATGTGATGAGTGCAAAGCTATTTGAAACGGTAAACTCTACTGATCTTGCTAAGTCGCTGAATTATCAGTCGGGACTTCGTGTGGAGAATAACTGTCAGAATTGTGGCTTTCCACAAGTACGTATCAATGGTTTGGAAGGTCCGTACTCCCAGATTTTGATAAACAGTCGTCCGGTCATTAGTGCTCTCTCCGGGGTATACGGGTTGGAACAGATTCCAGTGAATATGGTAGAACGTGTAGAGATAGTGCGTGGTGGTGGATCGGCTTTATTTGGTGCCAATGCCGTAGGAGGTACTATCAATATTATCACGAAAGACCCTGTCAGTAACTCTTTCCAGGTATCCAGCATGATGTCAAATATGAATGGTAAATCCTGGGAACAATATATGGGTGGCAATGTTTCTCTTGTTGCCAAAGATAATACGTATGGCATTGCTTTGTATGAGACGTATCGTAACCGTAACCCTTATGATGCCGATGGTGACGGATTTTCCGAATTGGGCAAACTGAATATGAATACTTTTGGACTCCGTGCTTACTATCGTCCTTCGTACAATAGCCGTATCAATATTGAATATCACACTACCAATGAGTTTCGCCGTGGCGGAAACAAATTTAATCTTCAACCACATGAAACCGATATAACTGAACAGACCAAACATATTATTAATAGTGGTGGATTGAGCTATGATCACTATTGGAATGAAGCAAAACATAAAATGTCTTTATACGGTTCTATCCAGCACACTGATCGTAACAGCTATTATGGTGCTCAGAAGAATCTCAATGCGTATGGTAAAACAGATGATCTTACCTGGGTACTGGGTGGCATGTATGTGGGGCAGATGAATAATTGCCTTTTCGCTCCGGCCACTTTTACCGGTGGTTTTGAATATCAGGATAATGCTTTACATGATGTCATGACTGGGTATCACCGAGATATGAAACAAAATGTGCGCATAGCCGGTACTTTTATTCAGAATGAATGGCGTATGAGACAGCTCACGATGCTCGTTGGCTTGCGTATGGATAAGCACAACCTGATTGATAAACTGATTTTCAGTCCCCGTGTCAATCTGCTTTATAAGCCGATGGATAATCTTCAGGCGCGCCTCACATATTCTACCGGTTTCCGTGCTCCACAGGCTTATGACGAAGATCTCCATGTGACGGCCGTAGGAGGTGAAGGTATTCAGATCAAACTGGCAGATAATTTGCGTGAAGAACGTTCTAATAGTTACAGCGGCTCTGTGGACTGGACATTGCCTATTGGGCATTGGCAGGCAAATATATTGTTGGAAGGCTTCTACACCGATCTGCGTCATGTGTTTACACTGGCAGATATTGGTGAAGATGAAAACGGAGATATGATAAAAGAACGTCGTAATGCTCATGGTGCACGTGTTTATGGTGCAAATCTTGATGCGAAGATTGCTCATGGGCGTGAAGCTCAATTCCAGTTAGGCTTTACGGCACAACGTAGCCGTTATACTCATGATGTGGTATGGCGTGACGCAGTAGAAGAAGAGGGGGTGCCTGCACTGACTACCCGGCGTATGCCCCGTACTCCCGATTATTACGGATACTTTACTTTTACCTCTGCACCTACCAAGCACTTTGACTTTTCTCTGTCAGGTACTTATACCGGAAAGATGATTGTACCCCATATGGCAGGTTATATCCCCGAAGATCGTATGGAACACACTCCTCAATTCTTCGATCTTAATCTGAAACTGAACTATACTTTTATACTACACGACCATATTAAACTGCAACTGAATGGTGGTGTACAAAACATATTCAATAGCTTTCAAAAAGATCTTGATAAAGGAGAACTTCGTGATTCGGGTTATTTCTATGGCCCTACACAGCCCAGAACCTATTTTATCGGTATTAAGATCATGAACTGATTATACAGTCTGTAAATGCAGAATGAATGCCATGCGAAATAAAAACGTATGGCATTTTTTGATTTATAATTGTTCTATTTTTCGCTTTATTCGATATATAGACTAATATGAATGGAAATAATATATATATTTGCGAAAAAGATACGATAAAATGGAGAATGAAGTAATTCCACAAGTGAATATATCCTCTGTGCAGGGATTACGGAGGATTGATTTTATAGATAATGATTTTGCCATATTCGATGATGTTTCGGATGTTCCTATGGATGAGTTTCCTAACCGTATTAATGCTGCTGTGATAGCCGTTTGCCTTACCGGGTCGGGAAAGGTAGGAGTTAACCTGAGAGAGTTTGAAGTAACTGCCGGAACTTTGCTAATGACTCTTCCTGAACAAATAATTCAAAGCTTGGGTGTCAGTGACGATTTCAGTGCTATTTATATCGCTGTTTCCCCTCAGTTTATAGACAGGACTTTTACGCAGATGAAAGAGTTGCTTTCTTTTATGTTTTATATCAAAGAGCATCCCTGTATACCTTTGAGCAAGACCGAGCAGGACTGCATGTTGGAGTATCACTCTTTCTTATGGAAGAAGGTGAAAATGAAAGATAATATATTCCGTAAGGAGATAGCCAAAGGTATCCTTTCGGCTATGTTTTATGATCTTTATAACTTCTGCCGCAAGCATATGCCTATTGATGAGATTCGTCCCAAGACACGTAAGGAAGAACTCTTTGAGAAATTTATGCGTGAAGTGTCTGCCTGTTACAAAATGGAGCGTTCCGTAATATTCTATGCCAATAAGTTGTGCCTTACTCCTAAACATCTTTCCGGAGTAGTGAAAGAAGTGAGTGGCAAAACGGCAGGTGAATGGATTGATAATTTTGTGATTCTTGAAGCACGCGCTTTGCTTAAATCCTCAGAAATGAGTATACAGGAGATAGCCGAATATCTTCATTTTGCCAATCAGTCTTTCTTTGGCAAGTATTTTAAGCACTACGTTGGGATGTCTCCCAAAGAGTACAGACGAAGTTGAGGGAGGATTTTTATAATACTCCCGACCGTACCCGGCTTAGTGTCTCGGGGGTCATTAATAAATAAGAGGCTATGTGCGATAGTGGTGCCCGTTTGATAATTTCCGGATGATGCTCGAGTAGCAGGTTATAGCGTTCACGTGCTGTTTCAAAGCGCCAGGAATCTGCCTTTACCTGTGAAACGATAAGGGAATATTCCAGTATCTTTCGATAGAACATATTGATTTCCGGTGATGTTTCTACCAATCTTTGCAACGCATTGTAGGGAAAGAGGAAGAGGATAGATTGTTCCAGTGCCTCTACTATCAGTCGGGTAGGTTCTTGTTTAAGCAGACTCTCAATACACATCACGATACAGCCTTCGTACGAAAAATGCTCAGTAACATCTTTTCCGTTTTTGTAATAGAACTGGCGAAGCATCCCTTTTCCGACGAAGATTAAATCATGAGAAACTTGCCCTTCATTTAGCACAATTGTCCCCTTATTACTTTCTTTGCGTATCAGGACTTCTGCCAACAGTTCGCGCCCCTCTTTACTCATTTCCGGAAATCGGGAATTTACAACAGCATCTACTGTTTCTTTTAATAGATCCATAACGTGTTCTGATAAGTAGTAATTGATAATATTTGCAAAAATACAAAATCAGTTGACATAAATCAATGAATCGGGCGGAAAAGATAGTTTGTTTTATTGAAGTGCCCCCATTAAGTTGAATCTGTTAACAATCATATCGCTTGTATAACTTAGTGAGGGCATTTCGGTGGATACACATATCCTTTTATTAAAATGTATTATTTAATACGTTCGAAATAAGGCAGACGTTCTAATGGAACTTCTATTTCAATTGTTTTCGGACCTTTGAACTTCTTACCCATATCATCACGCCATTCACCTTTAGGTAGTTTTACAGTCCTATGAGTTCCTTTTGTTACCATAGGAGCTACCATATATTTATTGCCTAACATGAACTGATCATGACAATCGGCAAATCCCTGATGCGGAAATGCATATTCCAAGTGTTGTACAATGGGGTCACCTGTGTGAGAAGCATGTATAGCTACTTGCAAAATATAACTTCCCATCTGTTCATGGAATTGAGCAAATTTACGGCATATATCCAGATGTTTCTTGTCAAGAATGCGCCAGGGAGCTACTGAGAACTGCATCATTGGCATGAATGCATGAATCTGACAAGAACGCACAATCAATTCCTGATCGAATTTATCGGTATCAATATTCAAAAATGAACCGAACTCTCCACCACCGATCATATCAGGGCAGGTATAAGCATGCCCTAATAAACCAGCCGCTATCATATCAGGAATTAACAACGAGGAAGCATGCCAGGAATAAGATTTATCACCCAAACGCTGTACAATTGCCTGACCACCCAACTTGAATGAAGTACGGAATTCATTATACGGAAACTTTAATCCCAGTTCTGCCCACTTTTGAGAAAAAGTACATGCATTGGCAATCGGATCATGAAAGGCATATTCGCCTGTAAAATGGTTTACATCACCTGCATCAAATTTATAACCGTCAATTCCGTATTTTCTTTGAGCAGTAAGCAACCGTTCTTCCAGATAAGAAGCTGCCTCCGGATTTGTCATATCATAACAAGCACTCACGCCATTCCACCAATGTATCATAGCCGGTGTGATACCGTCTTTTTCCTTTACCAAATACCCTTTTTTTGCCAACAAACGATACTCGGGACTATCTGCAGAAACAAAGGGCGCGATCCATAACATTACTTTAAATCCCTGTTTATGCAGACGTTCAATCATTCCTGTTGCATCCGGAAACTTTTCTGGCTTAAATTCAAAATTACCATAATATTTCTGCCAGTTATCATCTATCATAAAGATACCTGTCGGAAAATCATTAGCTAATATATCTTGGGCATATTTTTCTATATCAATCTGATTCTGATTGTACATCAACTCAATCCATGTATTATACTGCGGTTTGGAGAAGAATATTTCTTCCGGTATTTTATGGGAAGGTGGAAAGTGTTGAGCCGAAGCACTCAGATAAGCATCCTTGAGTGTCTTTCCGGCAGAAACAGCATTTAGTTTTTCATAATCAGAACTAAGAAGTAGTGTGTCGTTTTGTAGTCGGAAGCGGAAAGGTTGTTCGCTCCAGATATAACGGCCCTCGGAAGATAATATCAGCGGAACAATCTGGTTGTTCAGATTCTTTTTACTCAAATCGTACCATTCTGTTGTTGAAGTAAAAGGCATATGACTACCCAGTGCAACCAAACCACCCCACCATTTTTCACCTTTCAATGGTGCTACGGCTGTTTCATACTGCTGTGCTATGGCAGAAACAGCAGAACATAAGATCAAAATACTAATAAATGCTTTCTTCATAATATTATGTTAATTATTTAAGTTGGGATATATTTTGAAATGACTTTTCTTTTCGTGCTTTGGCCTCTTATTTTATAAAGAGACGGTTGATGGTTAGAATACTCATTGTAATATTAAGAATAATATGATAATTAACAATTGAAGAACTAGGCTAAGTTTTTTAATTATAGGACCGTCAGCTTATACCTGATTTGGTTTCTATCTTCTCATAGATACTCAACCTGAATATTCTATGCTTTATAACATAAAAAAAAAATGAGTATTTTTTCCTCCAATTGCCTCTTTGTATAATATAAACGAGATTTCATAAAACCTTAGTTAAACAATTAAAATCTTACGCGTATGAAAAGAGCACGAAAGGGGCATCTTATGACAGCGAGCCTCATACGAAGACTCTGTTTAAGCCTTTTACTTCTATTTGGTGGGTGGGTATCTTTACCTGTGTACGCCCAAAAAGCAATTACTCTGGATTTAATCAACCAGCCTTTCTCTACTTTTATTAAACAAGTGGAACAACAAACGGATTACAAATTTTTCTTTGAAGAACAAAGTGTGGATGTGAACCGGCTTGTAAATGTGAGAGTACAGAGTCAGGATGTAAGAGTAGTACTGAACAAGGTATTGAGTGGTACAAATATTACCTATACAATTGCCAATAAAAAGATTCTTTTAAAGAAACAAGAAAACCCAAAGCTTCAAAGGGGGAAGGCACTTCCGAAAGAAATCACAGGAAGTGTAGTGGGAGAAGATGGAACCCAGTTGATAGGGGTCAGTATTCAGGTAAAAGGAAAAGCGGTTGGTACAATAACCAACGGTGATGGTAATTATCGGTTGGTACTACCAGACAACAGTGATGCTATCGTTGTAACGTACGTCGGTTACATTCCTCAGGAGATCTCTTTAAAGAATAACAATTGGCAGAGGATAGTTCTTAAAGAAGATATAAATATGCTTGACGATGTAGTTGTTGTAGGCTATGGTACTGTTAAGAAGAGAGATTTGACAGGAGCTATTTCTACAATAAAAGCAGACGAGATGGGGCTGGCAGGTATTTCTTCTATCGGTCATGCCCTGGAAGGAAAAGCGGCAGGTTTGTATGTCCGCCAAAACAGTGCACAGCCGGGTGGGGGGCTCGACATTCTTGTACGTGGAGCCGGTTCTATCAATGCAAACAATGATCCGTTGTATATCGTGGATGGATTTCCAATTGCAAAATTAGACCAGATTGCTTCTTCAGACCGTAAAATGGACCCAGGAACACAAGGCGTACTCAACTTCTTGAATCCTAACGATGTAGAATCTATTGAAGTATTGAAAGATGCCAGTGCCACGTCTATCTACGGTGCTCGTGCAGCCAACGGTGTAGTAATCATTACAACCAAACGTGGAAAGGAAGGAAAAACGAAAGTTAGCTATTCTTATAATTACTCTTATCAGAAATATTCGGATACTTATGACTTACTTTCTCTTCCGGAATGGATGGAAGAGAAAAACAAAACAAGTTGGGAGTTGTGGGTATGGAATAATAAGGTAGCTCCCTGGGGTACAAAAACGTTGGAGGAAGCCTTAATGTCTCCTGTCAATGGTATCAGATATAACCGTCCGTACACAGAACAGGAAATAGCCAATGCGGGAGCGGGTACAGACTGGTTGGATTTGGTAACACGAAACGGTTTAATACAGGAACACAACATCAACTTGCAAGGTGGAAATAAGGGAACTCAATATATGTTGTCATTCAACTATTTCAACCATGAAGGTATTATACGCAACTCCGGAATGACCCGTTACACGATGAAAGCCAATATTGACCAGGAGTTTTTGAATATATTCAAAGCCGGGTTAAACCTGACCATGACTCGTATTATTAATGACAATACACAACTTGGTTCGGATAAATGGGAAAATTCAGGCCTTATCCGTTCGGCCGTTGAAATGGGGCCGCAAATACAGGCTTATGATCCTGAAACTGGTAAATACCCTACCAATCCATTGGTTGGTACCCGTCCGAATCCTTATTCTTTATTGAATAACGTGGACCGTGGCAATACGGACCGTGTATTGGGTAATATCTTTGTCGAAGCACGTCCTTTGGACGGACTGACATTGCGTGTGAATGCAGGTATAGACCGTGCTGCCCAAAGTAGAAAAACATATCAGCCTAAAAGTACTTTAAATGGATACAACCTGCAGGGAGTAGCCAGCGTATACAGTATGGATAACAACCAGTACTTGCTTGAGGCTACGGCAACCTATCTGAAGACTTTTGCAAAAATTCACAAAATAAATCTGTTGGCAGGAACTTCTTACGAACAATTCAATTATGAAGGAGTGAATGCAGGAAACAATAATTTCCTGACGGACGGATTTATTTATAACAATCTGGGAGCCGGTGGAGGAAACAAGATAGTAGGCTCCGGCAGTTCGGAAAATAAGATGCTTTCTTATTTTTTTCGTGCCAACTATATCTTAAAAGACCGCTATTTACTGACAGCTACTCTGCGTTCTGACGGTGCCAGTGTATTTGCCAGAAACCACAAATGGGGATATTTCCCTTCTGTTGCTTTAGGGTGGACCATTAGTGAAGAAAATTTTATGGCGAAAGCTTCTGACTGGTTGAGTATGTTAAAACTGAGACTTAGCTGGGGGCAAACCGGTAATGCTGATATCAGCACCAATGCATTTGCAAGTTACTATGCTCAGGAAGCCTATAATAAAGAAGATAAATCTAAGCAAATAGGTGTGTTTCAAGGACGTCTGGAAAACCCTGACCTGAAATGGGAAACAACAACCGAATGGAATGCGGGACTTGATTTCGGCTTCTTTAATGGACGCATCAGTGGTTCTGTGGAATATTACTATAAGGTTATTTCAGATCTTTTGAATTATAAACCCTTAAATTCTTATCAGACTATAACGCAGGTGATTGCGAACATTGGAAAAACAAAGAGTACTGGTATTGAAGTAACTTTGAATACCAAAAATATTGTGACTAAAGACTTCTTTTGGTCTACCGACCTTACTTTTACAAAGTACAAAGACCGTTGGAAGGAGCGTACCCCAGACTGGAAACCAGCCGTATATGAAAAATATGACGCACCTATCAGAGCCATTTACTCCCGTCGCGCTGATCATATTCTGCAAATTGGTGAGAAAGTGCCCGATGCACAACCTTTATTGCTTCCGGGACAATTGGTAATCAAAGATATCAACGGATATGTACGCGATGCAAATGGTGACCCGGTGGTTGACGAAAACGGACGTTTCCAGTTGTTGGGCCATCCGGACAACATTATTGATGATGCTGATATGGAATTAATAGGAACCAGTGATCCGGGTTGGCTGGCAGGAATGACGAATACTTTCAAGTACAAAGACTTTGATCTTAGCTTCCATCTCAATGGGATGTTTGACCGTATCATGGAAGATCCTACTGCAATGGAGTATGGAATTTCCGGCGACGGTATTGCACGGTATGGCTTGAATGCTCTCCGATCGGTTAAAGATCGCTGGACTTGGGATAATCCGTCTACAACCAATCCCAGTACATTCCAGGGATGGGAAAATACGTATAGTTCCGGTGATTTTTATTACCAGAAAGCATGGTTTATCCGTATGCAGAATATTACTTTAGGATATACATTGCCCAAACACTTGTTGGCAAAAACTAAAGTGATTTCCAACCTTCGCGTACATGCCAGCATAAACAACGCCTTTATTATCACTCCTTATGACGGTTTGGATCCTGAAACGGACTATTATACCGCTTCATATCCTAATGCGAGAACATTCAGCTTCGGAGTTGATATCTCATTCTGATATTTTTAACGCTAAAATCAAGTATAATGAAACGATACATTAAAACATATCTGGCAGCCATTGTATTTATAGGTACCTGCCTAAGTAGCTGTATTGATCTTGATCCTGTAGATTATTCTGAGATCAATCCTTCAAATTTCCCCAAAAGTGAGGAAGACCTGAAAGCCCTGGTTCTTTCCTGTTATTATCCACTTCGTGGTAACTGGTGGGATGGAATACATTCTCCTTCTGAACGGGGAGTGATGTTTGTAAATGATGCAACCACTGAAATTCTGACCCAAACGTGGGGGCCGGCATACGACTGTTCGTTACTCAATTTCTTTCCGGAAACAGAAGGAGTGACTTTCTTTTATTATGAAAATAAAGAACCTTACGGATATGCCAATAAAATTAGCCGCTGTACGCTCGTATTGGATTACATTGAAAAAAGTTCATTATCAGACGATTTGAAAGCCCGCTATAGTGCAGAAGTCAGATGTGCACGCGGTATGCTTTCTTATATTTTATTTGATATGTATGGACCTTTGGTTGTGGCTCCGATTGAGGTCTTACTAAATCCTCTGGAAGAAGTTCCTTTGCCACGACTGTCGCATGAAGAAATGGTGAAGTTCATTGAAGATGATCTTATATTTGCCTCTGAACACCTTCCTTATCCGGGAGCTGCGGAGTATGGTAAATTCAGCAGAGGGCTGGCTAAAATGTTGCTTATCCGTCTCTATTTGCATGAAACGGTGAATAACAAAGATTACTATACTAAGGTAGAAACTTTAGCTCGCGAACTAATGGACTCCAAATATGGATACCGACTGATGAGTGACTATCCTGCTATGTTCGAACTTGGTGGGCAAGGGAGTGCCAATAAAGAGATTATTTGGGCTATCCCTTCTTCTGGCGAAGGTCCGAGTATGAATCAATGGCATATGGGAGCACTTCCTACTGATTTTAACCAGAATGGTATGGGAGCCGGTTGGGGTATATGTACCAGTACCTGGTGGTTCTATGATACATTTGAGTCTGCTGATACCCGAAAGACTTATTTACTCAGCTATTACACAAATGCAGCCGGAGAAGTAGTGGATCGCAATACTCCCGGCTCACCTTTGGCAACAGGTCCTATTCCGTTGAAGATCGGATATGATCCTGCGGTATTAGGTTCGGGTGGCTATTCTGATATTGATGTGATCATTTATCGTTATGCAGATGTGTACCTTTCATTGGCAGAAGCGCTTATTATGAAACCGGAAGCAACTTCAAATGATTACGCCGAAGCCTTGGGGTATGTCAACAAAATACGTGAACGCGCTAAACTGAAAGCTTTAAAATTGGAAGATGTCAATACTCAAGAGAAGTTTATTGATCAGATTCTGACAGAAAGAAGCCATGAATTCTGGTGTGAGAATGGTCAATACCGTGCAGACTTAATCCGTCATGATAAATTTGTACAGCGTGCTATTGACGTAGCTCAAACTCCTTATGCGAATAAATATAAAGAATTATATCCGTTGCCTCTTTCTGTCATAACAGACGGTAAAGGACAAGTAAAACAAAATCCAGGTTATGATAAATAGAATGTTTAAAAGAAGCAGTTTAATGGCCTTATTACCTTTCTTGTTTATTTTGGGTATTATGGCATGTGGTGGTGATAATCAGTCGAATACTGACGACGAGGGTTCTAATGAAACGGTAACAGGCCCGATAAAAACGGTGAATTATATCTCAACGAACGACCTGTTCCCTAACCCTGAACGTGGTTTCTACAAATATACAGACAGCAAGGGCACACCCGCACTTTCGGAACAAACATTGCGTAGTTACCGGCAAAAGCAGATTTCCCTTATCTATCGTCTGTATTATCTGAAAGATTTCAAGAATGCACCGATTAGCGATGCATTCCTCTCACAGATTAAACAAGACATGGAGGTAGCCCGTAAGGCAGGTATAAAAATGATTCTGCGTTTTGCCTATTCTCTGGCTATGGATGAACCGGATGCACCACTCGCGGTCATCCTGCAACATCTGGATCAAATCAAACCTATACTCCAGGAAGATAAAGATGTGATTGCTGTATTGCAGGCGGGTTTTATCGGCTCATGGGGAGAATGGTACTATACGACCAATAATCTGAATAATGATGCAGCCCGTAAAGCGATACTGGATAAAATTCTGGAAGTTTTGCCGACAGACCGTACCGTGCAAGTGAGGACCCCCAATTACAAACGCAATTATATAGGAGTGAAGACCGCTATCAAAGCAGAGGATGCATTCAGTGGTAAAGTTGTTGCCCGAATAGGACATCATAACGATTGCTTCATGGCCAGTGTTGATGATTATGGTACTTATACAGACGCAGCCGTTGATAAAAGTTATTTGAATGCGGAGGGACTTTATCTGCCGATAGGTGGCGAAACTTGTCCGCCGGATGGGGTAGATCCTGCTGATTGTGACAAAGCACAAGCAGAGATGCGTAATCTTCGTTGGTCTTATTTGAATGAAGATTATTACAAAGGGGTAAACGATACCTGGGTCACAGGTGGATGTATGGACAGAATTATCCGTGAAATGGGGTATAGGATTGTCTTGCAAAAAGGGGAATTTTCTGAAAAACATGCTCCGGGTAGTGAGCTTTATGCGGCTATCACCTTGCAGAATTTAGGCTATGCTCCTCCGTTCAATGCAAGAAAAGTTGAATTGATTTTACGTTCAAAAGATGGAAAGACTACTTATGTAGCCTCCTTGCCGGATGATCCACGGAAATGGCAGCCCTATAAAGTTGAGACTATAAATGCAAAGATTGCATTGCCCACTGATTTGGCGGTAGGGGATTACAAATTGTATTTGTATCTGCCAGATCCGGTGAGTACTATACATGACCGACCGGAATATGCTATTCGGTTGGGTAATAAAGATTGTTGGGAAGCAGCAACCGGATACAATGACCTGGGCATAGACATTCAGGTAAGTGAATCTTCAGAGTTGCCCGCGAGCCAATCATCCATTAGATTTACTTTAAAGAAATAGCTTATGGTAACTGCTAATAAACGTTTGGCTTCCTTGGACCTGTTAAGGGGCTTTGACCTGTTCTGCTTGTTGATGCTTCAACCCATCCTTATGACCTGGCTGGAAATAGAGAATAATCCGTCATTGGATCCTATTGCCAACCAATTCACTCATGTAGAATGGCAGGGAGTTGCATTCTGGGATTTGATAATGCCACTGTTTATGTTTATGTCCGGCATCACCATCCCGTTTGCCATGTCAAAATACAAACAAGGAGAAAAGATAGACCGTCATTTCTATTTCCGGCTTTTTAAGCGTTTCTTTGTCCTGTTCTTTTTGGGCTGGGTAGTGCAAGGAAACTTATTAGCATTAGACATCAGGCAATTTCACATTTTTGCAAATACACTCCAGGCGATTGCTGTGGGGTATGTGGTAGCAGCTCTGCTTTACGTATGGTGCCCATTTCGTACGCAAATTGGTTTTACGGTTCTATGTTTCATAGCTTATTTATTAGTTTTCGTTACAGTAGGTAACATGAATTATGAACCGGGAACTAATATTGCAGAGGAGATAGACCGTTGTGTGTTGGGCTCTTTGCGTGATGGAGTTACCTGGACAAACGGAACATGGAGCTTCGATTCGTCTTACCACTACACATGGATATTAAGTAGTTTGAACTTCATTGTCACTGTAATGCTCGGCAGTTTTGCCGGTCATATCCTCCGGCTTCGGAAAGAGCCTGTTCAACGGTTGAAAGTGCTACTGCTGACGGGTGGCTTCCTTGTGGCCACAGCCTTGTTGATGGATCCCTTTTTCCCAATTATCAAACACATATGGAGCAGCTCGATGACCCTCTTTTATGGCGGTGTCTGCTTCTTACTCATGGGTATCTTCTATTATCTGATTGATATAAAAGGATGGAAGTCGGGAGCAGTAAATTGGCTCAATTATTATGGAATGAATTCCATAGCTGCATACTGTTTATTTGAAGTGGTGAACTTCCGCAGTATATCAGACTCTCTGTTTTTCGGGCTGGAACAGTGGTTCGGAGTGTATTATCCTTTGGTTGGCATTTGCTTTCAATCAGCTATCGTACTGTTGATTGTCAAGTGGATGTATGACCACAAAATATTCCTTAAAGCTTAACCCTTTAAAAAATATAATTATGTCCTTAAAAAGATTTTTTATATTACTATCAGCTATACTACCGTTACTTTTTTGCGGTTGTGATGACGATGAACCTGCAAATGCAGGTAACGCCCCCAAGCCGGAGATGAACATTATTGTATCTCCGCAAAGTGGACTTTTCTATGGAGATAAGGTCTCCGTAACGGGTACATTAACAGACGAAAAGAATCTTAAAATGTATACCATTCTTTTGAAAGACGGAAATGATACAGAACTCTATCGCAAAGAGCAGATGTTATTGGGACAGAGTTTTCAAATGAATGAAACATTCTCTATCCCTCTTCCGAAAAATGCAGAAGAAGGAACTTTTAAAGTGGAGGTGATTCTGGAAAACAGCCGGAATGGAGAGGCGGTGCAAAGTTTTGATTTAACATCCTTACAAGTACCAACCTTCAATAGGTTATACCTCTTGTTGGGCAATAAGTCTGTAGTCGAATTATATCCGAACGGAGATGTATTTGAAGCTGATGAGACTTTTCCTGCCAACATAAAAGGTATTATTTCTCCAACTCCTACCAATACAGGATTATATTGGGGAACCACCAATGGAGAGATCCAGGCAATGGCTAAAGACTCCATTGTTATTGGTGGTGATATTGAAGCCTCTTGCAAAATCACATTCAATCCTAAAACTTTTGAACTGACTTTTGGAGAAAGACATGGCTGGACATCTCTTCCATCTATAGATAGTTATTATATTCTCGGTACTATTTCCGGTCACTGGCAAGATGGAGAAATAAAAGAAGAGAAAGCGAAGATGCGTATGCAAGGATATGAAAGCGGTGATTTACGTTACTATACCTGGTTCCCACCCGAAGGAGATAATGTAGAAACTGGAATGTGGGGTTCTATTGCTGCAGGAACCTTCCAGTTGAAGAAGGCCGGAGAAGATTCATTTATATTATGGAACGGTACTCAGCTCACGACTGGTTCGGCATATGATATAAGTAAGAGCTTCCCGGTTACTGCAGGTGGTGCTTTTGAAATCCGTGTATATTTTGAAGGAGATGAATGTACCAAAGTTTCTGTTATAGGTAGTGAACGTACTCTTGAATTTGCAAGTGAACAAGTAAAGGCAAATGGTGTAACTCTGGGTAATGGAATTGATTTTGCCGGCACTCAACTGCAATTAAAGAGTGGCACAAGCTATATCTATGAAGGTGAAGTTGAACTAACAAAAGGAGAGACGATTAGTTCCAATACTGTAGATTTATCGCTTTGCACTCCAAATAAAGATTTGTTCACGGGTGGTGGCAATGCAAACTGGACCTTAACAAGCTCTACCGGCAAATATTTTATTCAGATAGATGCTTTCAGTGGTAGCTCTTATGCCCGTCCGGCAAGTGGATATCCGGATGCAATCTATATGTATGGATGGAGTTGGGCACATTCGCAAACGGGTACAGCTCAGAACTGGCAGGCAGATAGCGCACTCCCGTTAGTACGCGTAGGAAACAGTTTTGTTTACGAAGGTACATGTTACGTGTTCAGTTGGGGAGGAGATATAGCATTTATACTGACAAATCCTTCCGGTGAAACAAAAATAGAATTACCGAATGCAAACTTCGATGCAAATTCTAATATACTAAACGGTAATGCAACTCATTTCACACTACCGACTGTTGAAGGATATTATAAGGTAAGTGTCGATTTGAAAGATGGAATTACTATATCAGAAGGTAATCCTGCCACAGTTACTCCTAATGGTAGCGGTAATTTTACGTTGAGATACACGCTTCAATAGGTAGCTTAATTTTTGAATAACGCTACTAATAAAGGTCCGTCGGAAACGACGGACCTTTTTAATTTTTGAAACAGTTTAGAATAAAGATTCTTTTATTATTGAAAGTAAATTGTTTTCCGCTCAGCAATTGAAGCTTTTGACCACGGAGAAACGGAAGTCCACAAAGCGAGATCGTTGAGAGTAGCCGGATAGACGAGTTTTCCTTGTAAATCAGCTTCTAATGCTTTCAACATAATATAATCCATGCCTTGATGATGCGCATCCCGCAATAGAGCATCTTCACCCCACTGTTGCCAATATAAACTTTCGTAACGTTCAATGTAGGAGAGATCAGGTTCCCAGGTTTCATCCGGACTGACACCTTCCACATAGATACGGCTATTATCTCCCTGCCATATACCTTTTGTTCCCTGTACTTCAAAATCCAAACTACGAGGACGAGGTAACGTGGTATCATGAATTAGCGAGATAAGAATTCCTTTCTCAGTTTCTATTTGAGTAGAAACAATATCTCCCATCTTGATTTCTACATTTGTATCTCCACCTAAGTCTTTTATTCGTTGCAATAAACCAGCCGACTTAGAAGCGAGCGAGGTCAAAGATTTGAAGTGATCCGTCCGATTGATACCGGCAATCATGCAAAGAGGAGCTAATCCGTGTGTCGGATAAAGATCGCCGTTTTCGCTCTGGTAGAATTTGCTTCGCCATACACTTTCTGTTTTACCACGATGACCGATGTTACCGGAATCATCTAGCAATAAAGAACGTAAGTCATGCCGGTATCCACCGCGCATATATATAATTTCTCCGAATACACCGGCATCCACCATATTGCATAAAGCCAAAATATCCCGTCGGAAAAGCGTATTCTCTAAAGGAAAAACACGACAACTTTTTTGTTCTGCCAAATCAATCAAAGGTTGATACTCGTTTAAATAAAGCCCGCCTTTTATCTCTAAAGCAACATGACACCGCCTCTCCACACACTGTATTGCATGGTGAACATGACACTGCCAGGGAGAGGTAATGAACACCAACTCCGGTTTATGCTGGTCAAGCATATTTAAATAATCTTCTTCGCCATTGTTGTAGCAAACAATTTCGGGTATATCGGTTTCTTCAATATACGGATCGGCAACTGCCATTACTTCAAAAAAAGAAGAGTTTTGTAGAAATTTTAGCAATTGTTTTCCTCGGTATCCTGCACCTATCAAAGTAGTCTTTATCTTTTCCATACGTTTATTTTCTCACTTTGACTATTTTTCGGTTTACATCAATATGGTAAGACATCTGTGGAGTAATACTATCCAATGCCGCAAGAAATTCGTTCAGACTTTCGTCGCGAAGTGTAGCTTTATAACTCATTTTCTGTAATTCCGGAGCTACCTCAAACTTATATCCGAAATGTCTTGAAAGCTCTTCTTTCTTTTCCTCCAGCGTATGCCCTTCAAAGATAATCTCTTTGCGTTCCCAGGCATAGACATGCTTTAGCGAACGTTGTTCTATCCGATAAGTTCCGGCTTGGTTGTCATATACAAAACTTTCTCCCGGCTGAAGAAACATATTCTTATTACTGCCCGCTATGCCAATCTCTACCTTACCATGTTTTAATGTAACAACTCCTTCCGGATCATTTCCATATGCCATTACATTAAAATTAGTGCCTAATACGCGGACACAATAGTTATGGGTATGCACGTAAAAAGGTTTATCTTCTTTGTGTACTACATCAAAGATTGCCTCACCTTCCAAACGTACGTTGCGTGTATTATTCCAGCCTTCCAGAGAATAGGTCAGTTTGGAGCAAGCATTCAGAAGCACTGTTGTGCCGTCCGGTAATACTGTTTTTGCTTGTTGTCCTACTTCTGTCTCTAAAGTCACCAGCCCTTGCGGCATCTTCAGCCCTGTGTAAATAGTTCCGGCTATCCAGCCACTTAGAATACACAACAGGATGATAGCTGCAGAGAACCAAACATGTTTCAAGGATAAATACTTGCCGGAAGGAGCTGATTTAGGAGTAAGACCGGTTCTTTCTGAGAATTTCTTCCACTCATGTTCAGTATCGGCTTCTTTCTTATCTTTTTCATAATTTAGATACAGATAAGAATCTTTCAATGAAAAAAGAAACTTCTGATTCTCTTTGTTATCACGCAGCCATGCTACTAATTGGCGTGTCTCATCTTCAGTAAGTTCATTCTTGAGATATTTCATAAAATAATCTTCATTGATACTAATCATCACAATATTATTTTAAAAAGTTCTTAATTAATAAGATAGTCAATAAAGGAAGATATTCCTGCATTGACTTCTTAATTTGTTTTAGTCCTTTATACAATTGATTTTCAACAGTACGAACTGACAAGTTCAGTGCTGCGGCAATCTCTTCACTTCTCATACCTTCATTCCGGTTCATTCGAAAAATGTTCTGGCACTGTTTGGGCAACTTATCAAGTGCTTCTTGATATTGTTCATTCAGATCTTTGAAATACAAATCATTTAGAATATTGCATTCTGGGGTGTAATAAGAAAGTTCCAGTTCCCTCAGTGCCACTTCATTTATATTAGAGAAATTGTTGAGTAATGAATCCCGCCGAATTTGTTTTAGGCAAAGATGCTTCATGATGCGGAATAAATAGACGCTTATTGCTTCTGGTGCATTAATCTGAGTACGATGTTCCCAAAAGGCAATGAAACATTCTTGAACAAGATCTTTTGTTTTATCCTCGTCGTGTAGAAACCCTTTGCAGAACATATACATTTTGGGATGATACTTCTTATATAACCATTCAAAAGATGCTGTGTCCCCTTGCTGTATCTTAGAGAAAAGCATGCGTTCTTCCATACTTGCCTCCTTTCAGAAATAATAGTTTTATAATAGACATACCTGAATTATTTAAGTTCATAAAAGAATAGAACCTAAGCATTAAAAAGAAGTCTTCAAATATAGATAATTCTACATTGTCTACCAAGAAAAAGAACGAATTTATAGCCTACTCACATCATTTTGAAAGCCTTTTGAAGACTCATATAAGTCAAAGTGTTAATTAATATTTTATTTTTATATTCCTGTGAGTATTTTAATTACTCAATAGCTCTTTTAAAATATAAACCTTAGAGCATAAAAGAAGAAAAGAAGTATTAATTATCAATCTCCCAATTTTATTATCATGAAAAAATACATTCCGTTGACTATTATACTTGTAGTTGTTTGCATAGCGGCAGGTTTGTTTCTCACTGCAAATATGCAAAAAGAGGGAAAGGATGTCAAGTCTCTTGTTATATTTACTCCTGAACGCCCTTTCGGGCAGCAAGATGTTATTGGGTTAACTTGTCCTCCTATTAAAACTGTACGTATTGGATTTATCGGATTAGGTTCACGAGGTAGTGAAGCCATCCGGCGTTTTACTTACCAAAAAGGAATCGAAATAAAAGCACTATGTGATCTACATCAATCGAAAGTAGATAGTTGCCAACAAATGCTTCATCAGGCCGATATGCCTGAAGCAACTGAATACTATGGTAGTGAGGATGCCTGGAAACAAATGTGCGAAAGACCGGATATCGACCTTATTTATATAGCTACTGATTGGCTGCATCATACCTCCATGATGGTTTATGCTATGGAGCATGACAAGCACGTAGCTTGCGAAGTGCCTGCAGCCATGAGTTTGGAAGAGATATGGGAAGTCGTAAATACAGCAGAACGTACTCGAAAGCACTGTATGATGTTGGAGAACTGTGTATATGATTTCTTTGAGATTACAACTCTGAACATGGCACAACAAGGACTATTTGGAGATATTACCCATGTAAAAGGTGCTTATAATCATTGTTTGCAAGATTACTGGGGAGACTACAATGCAGACTGGCGTATGCAATACAATCTCAATAATAGGGGAGATGTGTATCCCACACATGGTATGGGCCCAGCTTGTCAGCTACTCGATATTCATCGTGGTGATCGGATGAAATATTTGGTGGCAATGGATAGTGATCCTCTCTCTTTACCTCAGTATTTGAAAGAACATGGAAATAGTGAAGATGCACAAAAGGTGAAAAATGGAGAAGTCACGCTTACCTTAATACGTACGGAAAAAGGAAAGACAATTCAGATTGAGCACAATGTAGCTTCGCCACGTCCTTACAGTCGCTTATACCAACTCACAGGTACTAAAGGATTTGCCAATAAATATCCGGTGGAAGGCTATGCATTGAATAACGGTGATTTGCCTTCGGATATTACAAACGGGCAAAATTTTACTGCTCATGAGTATATGCCCGAAGAAATAAAGAACCGGTTAATGAATCAGTATAAAGATCCTATTGTCAAAACCATGGAAGCACAGGCTAAAGAAGTAGGTGGACACGGTGGTATGGACTTCATCATGGATTCGAGATTAATCTATTGTCTGCATCACGGATTACCATTAGATATGGATGTTTATGATCTTGCAGAATGGTGTTCACTAATTCCTTTGACTAAACTTTCGATAGAGAACGGATCTGTCCCTGTAGAGATACCGGATTTTACAAGAGGGAACTGGAATAAAATACAAGGATATCGGCATGCATTTATAAATTACAAATAAGAATCATTTATGTGAATTATTTTCTAAATAGAGCTATAACGTGTTCTGATAAGCAGTAATTGATACTGTTTGCAAAAGCATGAAGTTAGTTGACGTAAATCAATGGATCGGGTGGAAAAGGCATTCCCCCCCTTTCCTAATAATCATTATTTTATGAGTAAATCTATTTGCCGCTAAAAAGATAAACAAATATCCCTATTAATAGGATAGCTAAAGCTACCCAACTTTGCCACGTGAATTTTCCTGGGTTATCTTTTATTATATCTTCTACTTGTGCTTCTGTTTCTTTGTTTTTCTGTAGTTCGGGATATTTTGTTCGTAAATCATACTTCATCATTTCTTTTATGTCTTTGATATCTGAGGACATCTGAAAGAATTTAATAACCATTACTAACTGGGCTATTATTGCTATAAGCCATATGATCCAAAAAATCCATATTGTTTGTTCCATAGTATTATGATTTTATCATTTTTAATTCTGTAGATATTTTCTTACTAAATAATTACTACAAATTTAGTTAATACTTTTTGAAAACTGCTATTAAATGGGAATTAAAAAATAAATATAATAAAAAAAGCAGCTACAATGAATTGTAACTGCTTTATCATTAGTTAGTAGTGGGTACGAGAATCGAACTCGTATTACATGCGTGAGAGGCATGTGTCCTAACCGTTAGACGAACCCACCGATTTTAGATTTAAAAAGAGCCAAGTCTTAATAACTTAGCTCTTTTTTTGTTGAGATTAAGCGGAAGCTGCGAGATTCGAACTCGCGGTACGGTTACCCGTACGTCAGTTTAGCAAACTGGTGGTTTCAGCCACTCACCCAAACTTCCTTGAACCCGCATTCTCTCTCAAATGCGGTGCAAAGATAGAAGGAAGTTTTGAACTATGCAAACCTTTCTGCAAGATTTTTTTCTACTTTTTCTTCCACATATCGTTAATTGGCTATGTTTCAAATGTTAAACGCGAAAACTTTTTTAGTCCGGTTTTTGTAATGGATAAAGAGGTTTACCAGTTTCGTCTACTTCGGTCCAACCTAATACTTCAACATTAGGAAATGAAACAGAATTTCCATCAATCACTGCACTGAATACGTAAGAATCTCCTCCTGCCAACTCTCCGTTGGGTAAAAGAACGTTTACGTTATAGGTACGTGGAGTATTTTCGCCATCTGCCAGTATTTGTAGGGTCAGCGGCATCGCTGTATTGGTTTTTAGTGGAAGCATGATATATTGAGCTGTGAAACCATTGATTCCCATATTGGCTGTTTCGGTACTGTACGTTGTAGACGGAGTTATTTCTCCGGTAATCATATCCATAGTAGCACCCGGGGTTGTTGGAGTGATGGAAGCTGATACCAGTTTGTCTAGTTTTATTCCGCTACCGGCAGAGATGTTGAATACTATCTGGGTGGCACAGTGTTGAAAAAGAACAGGCATGCTCACTTGTGTACTCGTAACGTCCTGTAATTTGTTACTTGCCCACAAATAATCTACTCCGTTGGTCAAAGGCTCTGAACGCTCGTTGATGAATTTAGCAGAAGTCGTAGAAGCGTTGTTAGAGATGGCGTAGAAATAATAAACGCCATTGGGCAGATACATTTTATATCCTTCTACCCCGGTTAGTACGCCTACAGTAGCAGTGGTATAGATACCCTCGGCAGAAGGAGTTTCAAGTGAAGTAACTGGTGATTTGAATGCGTATATGGAACTTGTTATTCCTTTACGCATCGGTGAAAGAGAGCGTGTCATATTTCTACTCTCTATAGAAGCATGAAAAGTGATTAATGCTTTTTGATCCGGAGTTCCTGTTCCGTTATCAGATTGGCCTTCTTCTGTCCCATTTTCGCCAATATTGATATTGATTGAGTCTTTGGAACATGCGGTGAAAAATAAAGTAGTGCATGTAAGTATTGTCCATGCAGCAGCTTTTACAAAATAGATTTTCATAATTAAGTGTTTTAGAATGAATGATTTTCCTATATACACTTAAAAGGAGATTTTGTTCAGAACAGGAGGGAAGAGGATAGCAATTAAAATAAGAGCATAAAAAAAGGCTATCTATCCCAGACAGCCAATCTTTTTGTTAACCTTAAATCTAATACTATGAAAAACACAGTACAAAGATACATGCTTCTGGGAAAATAGCAAACTTTTGAGGCTTAATAGCTTGATTTATAACATGAATTAAGAAGTTTGGTGTCGATGTTAACGTTTGGTAGTAAAAAGGTGAGATTTCCCTCTAAGGATTAGGCTATTCCCTTATTGAATGTAGGATTTTTCTTTTGGGCTCAATCGAACGTTTGCCTACTTTTGTTTTATGCAAAAACACATAAAAGAAAGGAAAAAGATTATGAAAACGAAAGCTTTTAAATATTTGAAACTGGTATTGCTGACCTTTGCTATGGTTAATCTAACAGCCTGTGAGATTGAAATAGATGGTTTTTATGATGATGACGATATTGGCGGTAGCTATTATAATAAGTCACGTGATCTGTGCAGTCGTACCTGGGTGAGAACTTACTATAATATGGATGGTTATTACTGCCGGCAGGAGATTGATTTTTATCTGGATAGGAGGGGAGTGGATTACATTCGTATACAGTATCCTGATGGAAGAATACGGGAGGATGAATATCGTTTCAATTGGAACTGGGAAAATGCAGTACAGTCATCTCTTCGCATGGTATATGGCCCGAATGATGTGTCTTATCTCGATGAAGTAAATCTTTGGGGGAATCGCCTTGAAGGATATCTGGATGGATGGGATAACTATGTAGTCTATAAAGGCAGGCTCTAACTTATTTGATATAAATCAACTCTCGGTTTCGTTAAAATTGAATACCTTTGCACCCCGAAATTCAGACGAGGTAAAAAGTGACACACAAAATTCAGCAGGAGAGTATTAAGAAGAGGCTGGCCAAGCTGGCTGCTCCTATCTTTATAGAAACGCTGCTTATCATGATGCTTGGTGCAGTAGACACTATCATGTTAAGCCGTCATTCCGATAACAGTGTTGCTGCCGTAGGGGTAGTCAATCAAATTATAATGCTGACGTTCCTGGTATTTGAGGTAATCAATCTGGGAACGTCCGTTTTATGTTCACAATATTTAGGTGCGAAGCTCGAAAAAAAAGTGGTACAGGTTGTTGGAGTATCACTGTTAGTGAATCTGGTTGTAGGAGGAATAATCAGTCTTTTTCTTTATTCAATGAATACAACCATACTCGGTTGGATGGGGCTTGGTCCGGAACTAATGGCAGATGGTGCAGAGTATATGCGTATTGTTGGCTCGTTTGCTTTCTTTCAGGCTATATCTCTCACCTTATCGGCATCGCTTCGTAGTGCTAATAAAGCTATTTATCCGATGTTGGTCACAGTGGTTGTCAACATTATCAACATCATTGGGAACTATTCATTGATTTTCGGTAAGTTTGGTTTTCCGGAATTAGGTGTGGAAGGAGCTGCTATCTCTACGGCATTCAGCCGGGGAGTAGCAATGGTAATTCTGTTCATAATTCTTTTCCGCAAACATATTCATCGTTTTCCGCTTGTCTATTTACGTCCTTTTCCCTGGATAGAACTGAAAAATCTGATGAAAGTAGGTTTACCTTCGGCGGGTGAACAGTTATCTTACAGCTCTTCGCAGGTAGTCATAACATTCTTTATTAATATGCTGGGAGTAGAAGCGTTGGCAACGCGAACTTATTGTGTTAATATCATCATGTTTGTATATCTTTTCAGTATATCAATGGCACAGGGAGGAGCTATTTGCATCGGTCATCTGATAGGAGAAAAGAAACCTCATGCTGCTTTTCTGCTGGGAAAGTATGTGATGAAAAAATCGGTGATGATCACTTTTATTCTCTCTTGTATCCTTGCTGCTTCCGGACATACTATTTTGGGGTGGTTAACGACCAATCCGGAGATTATTCGTATGGGAGTTATCGTGCTGGTTATAGATACCGTACTGGAAATAGGGCGTCCTATCAATATTTTTGCTACCAATGCTTTGCGTGCAGCAGGCGATGTGAATTATCCTTTTTACGTCGGTTTGGTTGTAATGTGGACTGTGGCAGTAGGCGGAGGTTATCTGTTTGGAGTTCATTGGGGTTGGGGTTTGTGTGGTATGTGGGTGGCCTTTTTGCTGGACGAAAACATTCGGGGTATCATCTTTGTTCGTCGTTGGTACAGTATGAAATGGATACACAAAAGTTTTGTACGCGCATAAATAGTTTCTATCTTTGCAAAAATTAATGTGCCAATATGCCAATGTATCGATATGCCAATTACCATGTGGTATGTTACAGTGCTGTCAATTGACACATTAGCACATTGAATAATTATATTTATGGAATGGTTATATAGTCTCTTCATCGAGCATTCAGCCTTGCAGGCCGTAGTTGTTATCTCGCTTATATCTGCCATCGGGCTGGGATTAGGCAAAATACACATCTGTGGTATATCTCTTGGAGTGACTTTCGTGTTTTTTGCAGGTATCTTTGCCGGACATTTCGGACTATCAGTTGATCCGCAGATGTTGAATTATGCCGAGAGTTTCGGACTTATCATCTTTGTTTATGCATTGGGCCTTCAGGTGGGTCCCGGCTTTTTCAGCTCTTTTCGTAAAGGTGGTATCACTTTGAATATGCTGGCCCTTGCCGTAGTGCTTTTGGGCACCCTGCTTACGGTGTTATGCAGTTATACAACAGGTGTCTCTTTACCTAATATGGTTGGTATCCTTTGTGGGGCCACTACTAATACTCCTGCTTTGGGAGCAGCACAACAAACCTTAAAACAGATGGGACTGGAGAGTAGCACTCCTGCTTTGGGCTGTGCAGTTGCTTATCCATTGGGGGTAATAGGAGTGATTCTTGCAGTGTTACTTATCCGGAAGGTATTAGTGCGTAAAGAGGATCTTGCCATCAAAGAGAAAGACGATACTAACAAAACTTATATTGCTGCTTTTCAGGTACACAATCCTGCTATTTTCAATAAAAGTGTCAAGGATATAGCTCATATGAGTTATCCTAAATTCGTCATATCCCGTTTGTGGAGAGACGGTAATGTGAGTATCCCTACCTCTGAGAAGATTCTGAAAGAGGGTGACCGTCTGTTGGTTATAACCTCTGAAAAAGATGTATTGGCTCTGACTGTACTGTTTGGGGAACAGGAAAACACTGACTGGAATAAGGAAGATATCGATTGGAATGCTATTGACAGCCAGCTTATTTCGCAACGTATTGTGGTAACCCGCCCCGAACTGAACGGCAAGAAACTCGGTTCACTTCGTTTGAGAAACCATTATGGAATCAATATCAGCCGTGTTTACCGTTCGGGTGTACAGTTACTTGCTACCTCTGAACTTACTTTGCAACTTGGTGACCGTCTGACAGTAGTAGGCGAGGCAGCTGCCATTCAGAATGTGGAAAAAGTATTGGGAAATGCCGTAAAAAGTTTGAAAGAGCCCAATCTGGTGGCTGTGTTTATTGGTATCATATTAGGATTGGCTCTTGGGGCTATTCCAATTTCTATTCCCGGTATTAGTGCTCCTGTGAGACTGGGATTGGCAGGTGGACCTATCATTGTTGGTATTCTGATTGGTACGTTCGGCCCGCGTATGCACATGATCACTTATACTACCCGCAGTGCCAATCTGATGCTTCGTGCATTGGGGCTTTCCATGTATCTGGCTTGTCTGGGGCTTGATGCCGGTGCACATTTCTTCGATACGGTATTTCGTCCTGAAGGGGCGTTGTGGATTGGTCTGGGTGCCGGATTAACCATTATTCCTACCGTAATTGTTGGCATGTTTGCTTTCAAGATAATGAAAATCGATTTTGGCTCAGTCTCTGGTATGTTATGCGGAAGTATGGCAAATCCGATGGCATTGAATTATGTGAATGATACTATTCCGGGTGATAATCCGTCTGTAGCTTATGCCACGGTATATCCGTTGTGCATGTTTTTGCGTGTCATTATTGCTCAGATATTACTCATGTTCTTGTTGAGTTGAAAATCTTATTTAGTTGAAAATTGAAAATTGAAAGTTGAAAATTGGCTGCGCTGTGAAGTTTGTATATAGGCTTTAAAATAAACAAATAAGTAATTTAAATCGTAAAATCGTAAATTGTCAACGTACCTATGTGTTATGGATTAATAATGGTCATGACCGTAGGGAATAAATCGTAAATATCATGACTGCCCAAAGTAATATAACCCCTGAAAGTATTGTAAGCGACCTGCGTTATTTGCAGTTGTTGTCACGTAGTTTTCCTACTATTGCTGATGCCAGTACGGAGATAATTAATCTCGAAGCCATTCTGAATCTACCGAAAGGTACAGAACACTTCCTGACAGATATTCATGGTGAATATGAGGCTTTTCAACATGTATTGAAAAATGCATCGGGTGCAGTGAAGCGAAAAGTAAATGAGATTTTTGGTAATACCCTGCGTGAATCAGAAAAGAAAGAGATCAGTACACTGATTTACTATCCTGAAGAGAAATTGCAACTGGTCAAAGCTCGTGAGAAAGACCTTGACGACTGGTATTTGATCACTCTTAACCAATTGGTAAAGGTATGCCAGAATGTATCTTCCAAGTATACCCGCTCCAAAGTACGTAAGTCTCTACCTAAAGAATTTTCTTATATCATTCAGGAGTTATTGCACGAATCGAGCATTGAACCCAATAAACATGCTTATATCAATGTCATTATCAGTACTATTATATCTACCAAACGTGCCGATGATTTTATTATAGCTATGTGCAATCTGATTCAGCGTTTGACTATCGATTCGTTGCATATTGTCGGTGATATTTACGATCGTGGACCCGGCGCACATATCATTATGGATACGTTGTGCAACTATCATAACTTTGATATTCAGTGGGGTAACCATGATATTCTCTGGATAGGAGCTGCATCAGGCAATACGAGCTGTATGGCAAATGTGATTCGTATGTCCATGCGTTATGGCAATCTGGGTACACTTGAAGATGGATATGGCATTAATCTTTTACCACTGGCAACCTTTGCTATGGATACTTATGCCGATGATCCCTGTACTATTTTTGCACCGAAAATGAATTTTGCTGATTCGGCATATAATGAGAAGACATTGCGTCTTATCACGCAGATGCATAAGGCCATTACAATTATACAGTTTAAGCTGGAAGCGGATATTATTAATCGTCGCCCGGAGTTTGGTATGGAGAACCGGAAGCTGCTGGAGAAGATTGATTTCGAGCGGGGCGTATTTGTCTATGAAGGTGTGGAATATGAGATGCGTGATACTAATTTCCCAACCATAGATCCCAAAGATCCATATCGCCTGACCGATGAAGAAAGGGAACTGGTAGATAAGCTGCATTATTCGTTTATGAATAGCGAGAAGTTGAAGAAACATATGCGTTGCCTGTTTACGTATGGAGGGATGTATCTGGTGTGCAATTCCAATCTTCTGTATCATGCTTCTGTTCCTCTAAATGAAGATGGTAGCTTCAAGCATGTAACTATTCGCGGGAAAGAATACTGGGGCAAGAATCTGATGGATAAGATTGATCAGTTAATCCGTACGGCCTATTTTGACGAAGACGAGGATGGTGACAAGCTTTTTGCGATGGATTACATCTGGTATATGTGGTGTGGCCCCGATGCTCCTTCGTTCGATAAAGATAAGATGGCTACTTTTGAACGTTATTTTATAGCTGACAAAAAGCTGCATAAGGAAAAGAAAGGGTATTACTATACTTTGCGTGATAATGAGAAGATATGTAACCAGATACTTGAAGAATTTGGTGTGACAGGCGTGCATACACATATCATTAACGGACACGTACCGGTGAAAACCATTAAAGGCGAACAACCAATGAAAGCCGGAGGAAAGTTACTTGTGATTGATGGAGGCTTCTCAAAAGCCTATCAGCCGGAAACTGGTATTGCCGGATATACATTGGTATATCACTCTCATGGTTTACAGCTGGTGCAACACGAGCCCTTTCAGTCTACACAAAAAGCCATAGAAGAAGGACAGGATATCAAATCAACCACTTTTGTAATTGAATTCAATTCTCAGCGTATGATGGTAAAAGATACGGATAAAGGGAAGGAATTGGTTACGCAGATTCAGGATCTGAAAAAACTGTTGGTGGCGTATAGGACGGGGTTGATTAAGGAAAAGCAATAAATAGTGATAAGTGATTTAGTGATAAGTGATTAGTGGGCTGCGCTGTATCAACGATTGCGCAGCCCACTAATCACTTATCACTAATCACTTATCACTTAAAACAATACGATTCCTGCTTCTGCAATCACCCCTTTGTCATATGTGATGTCTTTATTGTAGTAACGGCTGCCACCATAACCACCGGAGGCAAATATGCCGAATTTCTTTGTAATCTGATATTCCAGATTTAAACGGGCCTGTAGTCCGTAGAGGCGTGCCGGAATACCGTAATCTTTGTTTTTGAATGTTTCAATGTGTTGATATCCTAAGTCGCCGCTAATTGTCAAGTCTTTGCAGAGAGGTAACCAAATACCACCCCGATAGAATAATGCTGCAGAGAATTTATCACTGAAATCCAGATAATACGTTCCGGCACCTATAATGGTATAAAACAGTTTATTTTTGAATCGGGCACCTATATTGACCTTCGTTGCGTTACCTCCAAAGATCAGCATTTGTACTTTTGTGTCCGGATTGGCATTGACAAGTCCCAATTGGAATCCCTTCATTTCATTTTTATAGTAATTCACTAATCCAATCTGTACCCCTTTGGCTTTGGTTGCGTAATTTCCCAATCCAATCTGTACACCGTTCATTCGTGATGCCACTATGTTGGCGAGTCCGGATATTTGTACGCCATTCAGGTGTTCACCTATCACATTCAGTAAACCTCCTGCTGTTACTCCGCTGAAAGTAGCGCCTGTGATATTGGCAAGTCCTGCCAGGTGTACACCACTTGCTCCGTCTCCCGATATATTCATAATACCGCTTGCCATCACGCCGGATGTATTGTCTCCACTGATGTTCGTCATTCCGGATAGCATGACACCTTTCGATTGATTACCTGCAATGTTGACAAGACCAGTGGCGGATAATCCCATCATATTGTTTCCGTTGATGTTACTAATACCCGATAATTGTATGCCGCGCATACTTCCGCCTACCATATTGGCAAGTCCGGAGAATTGTATACCGTTCATATTACCACCAATGACACTGCCAAATGCATTAAATCCTACTCCGTTCAACCTATTCATGGTGGAAAGGATCCCCAGGTTAAAATAGGTTGTCTGTGCACTGTCAGCCGGTTGGGTGCTGATCCCTTTCCATACAGACAAATTAATGCCTGCACTTTTGTTTTGAGCGGAGGCTATGCCTGTGACTATGAAAAGTAGTGAAAGAGGTAGAAAAAATATTCTTTTATTCATCTGTTTGTCTACTAATTTTAAGGGTGAATACATCTTATTTTACTTCATCCGGCCAAGGTGCCAATTGTTGAGTTTTACGTAATACGGGGCGTTGTGCATCAACAGAACGGAGGTAGTTGCTTAATTTCTCTGCCAACTGTTTCGTGATGCATGGCTCTTTTGCTGCCAGATCCTGTTTTTCACTAATGTCATTGGCTATATTGAATAACTCCCGTTTACCGGAGTCAAAATAGTAGACCAGCTTCCAGTCTCCCGAACGAATGGCACACGTTGCCCCGATTCCCGGTCCCGAAGGTCCCCAGCTGTGTGGATAATGCCAATAGATATCCCTATCCTGCACTTTGCCTTTTTCAGTAAGAAGAGGTACAAAGCTGATACCATCCCGTTGCTGTATCGTCTTATAGTCCGATACACCAGCTATTTCCAATATGGATGGAAAGAAGTCTTCGATCATCAGGTAGTGATTACATTTACTTCCGGGTTTAACTTTACCGGGCCAACTGACAATCATTGGTTCACGAACCCCTCCTTCATAAGCAGAGCCTTTACCACTGTTGAGTGGATAGTTCTGCACATGGAGTTGCCCTGCGCGTGTATGCGCAGCCAGTCCGCCATTGTCTGACATAAAAAGAATAACGGTATTTTCTTTCAGATTGTTCTTTTCCAGATAGTCCATCAGGTCACCGAGGCTTTTATCCATCCCTTCTATAAGAGTAGCATAGGCAGCTTCTACCGGAGGCAATCCCTTATCGAGATACTTCTGATAGAAACGCAGATCAGGTTGTATAGGCGTGTGTACGGCATAATGAGCCATATACAGGAAAAATGGCTTGTCACTCTTCTGTGCATTATCCAGAGCTTTTTCTGCTTCTAGTGTGAGTGCTTCGCTCAGAAATGTATCTGTACCGTGATATTTTTCCAGACCTGGTACGGCAGCCAACGGGCTTTTATCATCGGGCTTGTTTCCAAAGTTCTCTTTACCGTAATAACTTGCAGGGGAACCTGCGGCATGTCCGGCTATATTCACTTCAAATCCCATTTTCAGCGGATCTTCACCCGGAGTATCATTTGCTCCGAAATGAGCTTTCCCACAGTGAATAGTGTGATAACCGTTGTCTTTCAGAACTTGCGCCAGCGTGGTGACTTGAGTTGTTCGTTCTATTCCCGGTTCTTGGCAAATGCCATTTACATTCCATTCCGGATATATCATAACGGAGTCCGGTTGCTCATGCGTTGTGTTTTTGCGCAGTGTCCAACTGGTTACCCGGTGATGTGCTGCATTCATACCTGTAAACAAACTGACACGGCTTGGAGAGCTGATACTGCAAGCGTAGGCCTGTGTAAACATCATACCCTGTGCCGCCAAACGCTCCATATTGGGCGTTTCATAAATATTATTATAATGTGTACGCTGTGTCCAAAAGGGAAGAGAGGTGTCCTGCCATCCCATGTCATCTACCAGAAACATAATAATATTAGGATGTTTCTGATTTTGTGCTGCATGAACATCGCTACTAATGCTTAACGCCGGGAGTATGGCTGCGGATAGTAATAGTTTGTTTCTCATAATGCTGACAATCTTAAATTAAGGAACGATTAGGAGATTTACTATTAGACGATTTAGTATTTACGATTGAAGTTACACTATGCAAACTAATTTCAATCGTAAATAGTAAATCGTCTAATAGTAAATCTCCTAATCGTTCAATCGTAAATCTTTTTTTCTTATCCTTTTGCTTCCTGATACAGGAATCTCTTGATTGATTTCTTCGGAGTTTTCTCGAACTCTTCCGGATATATTTTCATTTTTGAAATCTGGCTATATGCCGGCAACATGGCATTCAGTGCAACGCGGTTTTCTTCCATTACGCGTTCCATATCTTCATTTTTCAAGCCATGTGCAAAAGCTTCGTCGAAGTCGGGATATACCAGACCCACTAATTTCTCATTTTGCTGCACGATGATACTTTCCGATACGTAAGGCAGATTGTTCAACTTGTCTTCAATCTCCTCAGGATAGATATTTTGTCCGCTTGGACCTAATAGCATATTCTTACTGCGACCTTTGATCGTGATATTTCCTTCGGCATCTTCCAAAGCAAGATCACCGGTATGCAACCAGCCATCCTTATCAATTACTTGTTCGGTAGCTTCTTCATTTTTGTAATATCCCAGCATTACATTGGGACCTTTGCAAACAATTTCTCCCGGTATGTTTTCAGGATCCGATGAAAGAATTCTCACATCCATACGGGGCGCAGCTTTTCCACATGAACCCGGTTTGAAATATTTCCAATCCTCGTAACAGATGATCGGACCACATTCTGTCATTCCATAGCCCACTGTGTAGGGGAACTCAATCATCTTGAGAAATTGCTCCACTTCCTGATTGAAAGCGGCACCACCCACAATCACAGCTTCAAAGTTGCCCCCAAAGGCCTGTATCATCTGTTCGCGTACTGTTGCCTTGATCTTATCATTAATAACAGGTACTTTCAGCAATAGCTTCATGGTGGGAGTTTCCAGTTTAGGCAAGATATTCTTCTTTATAATCTTTTCGATGATAAGTGGTACAGCTACTACCAGATTGGGTTTCACCTCTGCAAATGCTTGGAAGATAATTTTGGGACTTGGCATCCGGGTAAGGAAGTAGATTTGGCAACCTACGGAAAATTCATACAGGAACTCAAATGCCAGCCCGTACATATGCGCCATTGGCAGCATAGATACAATCTTGTCACCCGGTTTTAACGTTAGCACTTCAAAACCGAATTTGGTATTTGACCACAGGCTACGGTAGGGGAGCATTACCCCCTTCGAATAACTTGTTGTTCCGGATGTATAGTTGATAACCGCCAGCTCTTCGGGCTGGTCTTTGTGATATTCTACATGTTCTTTTCGGAAGTTCTTCGGGTATTTCTTGCCGAATAATTCGTTCAGATGTTCGCGGGCGTATGTCAGTTTTTCACTGCGTGTTACCAGCAGGGTGAAGTCTGTCATCATCAGGATACCTTCGAGTAGTGGCATAGCCGATTCATTGAGGTTTTCCCATACCATATCGCCAACGAAAAGGAGTTTGGCTTCAGAGTGATTGACTATGTTGTGTACATTGTCTGCTTTGAATTCGTGCAGAATCGGTACAATTACTGCACCGTAGGTTAATGTAGCAAGAAAAGTGACTCCCCAGTGAGAGCTGTTTCGTCCGCAGACGGCTATCTTGTCTCCTTTTTGAATACCGCTTTCTTCAAAGATGATATGCAGCTTTTCAATCTTGCGGGCTACGTCTTTATACTGTAGGGTGGCTCCCTTATAATCTGTCAGGGCATCCAGGTCCCAGTTATTCTTGATACTGTTTTCAATGTAAGCTATAAAACTTTGTTCCATTGTTTTTTGCACATTTGGTATTAAATTGTGCAAATATAGGTATTTAATTGAGAACAGAAAACTTCTTTAATTGAAAGTTGAAAACTTATAGAGTTGAAAGCTGAAAATTGAAAGCTGAAAGTTGCTATGCAGCATGTTTGCGCAGCTAATTTTCAACTTTCAATTTTCAACTTTCAATTAAAGAAGTTTTCAACTAAGGTACCAGTCGTACATTTTTCGTACTCCTTCCTCTATCTCGATTTTGTGATGCCATCCTAATCCGTGTAGTTTGGAAGGATCTGTTAACTTGCGCATCGTACCGTCTGGCTTGGTACTGTCAAAAGTTAGTTTACCTTTATAACCGACTGTTTCTACAATTAGTTCGGCGAGCTGGCGGATAGATATTTCTTTGCCTGTACCAATGTTGATGTGGCAATTGCGAATATCTTTGCTACCTTCTTTATAGGTATCCTTGAAATCTACATGTTCCATCACGAATACGCTGGCATCGGCCATTTCTTCACTCCATAAGAATTCGCGTAACGGTGTTCCGGTGCCCCAAAGCAATACTTCCGTATCACTGATACCATATTTTTTCAGGATATTCAGAATATCTTCTTGGGGGCTATTACCGTCGATTCCTTCTACCGGACGGGCATTCATATCTTTGCGTACTGCTTCCCAGTTTCCTTCTTTCAGGCAGTGTGCCAGATGTACTTTGCGTATCATGGCTGGTAATACATGGCTACGTTCCAGATCGAAGTTATCATTCGGTCCATATAGGTTGGTAGGCATTACAGCGATATAATTTGTTCCATATTGCAAATTGAAACTTTCGCACATTTTCAATCCTGCAATTTTGGCGATGGCATAGGGCTCATTGGTGTATTCCAACGGGGAAGTCAGCAGTACCTCCTCTTTCATTGGCTGCTCGGCGTCCCGCGGATAGATACAGGTGCTGCCCAGGAATAACAGTTTCTTCACATGGTGACGAAAACTTTCGCCGATAACATTCTGCTGTATTTGTAGATTCTTGTAAATAAAGTCAGCGCGATAAATACTGTTGGCCATGATGCCACCCACGAATGCAGCAGCTAAGAATACATATTCCGGTTGTTCTTCATCAAAAAAGTTGCGAACGGCAACACCATCCAGCAAATCGAGCTCTTTGTGTGTACGTCCTACAAGATGGGTGTATCCTTTTTCCTGCAAGTTTTTCCAGATAGCAGAACCCACGAGTCCGTGGTGTCCTGCTACATATATCTTTGCATTTTTATCCATTGATCTTACTCCTGTTTGGTTGCAATCATTTTTTGTACTTTTCTCATATCATGGCGTACCATAATCTTTACTAATTCGGGGAATGGAGTGGCACACGGATTCCAGCCTAATACGGTTTTAGCCTTCGTAGGATTACCCAGTAGCTGTTCTACTTCAGCCGGACGGAAATATTTCGGATCAACCTCTACCAATACTTTTCCGGTAACGGTGTCGATACCTTTTTCATCTATTCCTTCGCCTTCCCAACGCAGGTTGATTCCTGCTTCGGCAAAAGCAAGTGTACAGAACTCGCGTACGGTGTGCATTTCTCCGGTAGCAATCACAAAGTCTTCCGGAACATCATGTTGCAGGATAAGCCACATGCATTCTACGTAATCTTTCGCATATCCCCAGTCACGGCGTGCATCCAGGTTTCCCAAGTACAATTTGTCTTGTTCACCTTGTACAATACGTGCTGCTGCCAGTGTTATTTTACGGGTTACGAATGTTTCTCCGCGACGTTCACTCTCATGGTTAAAGAGGATACCGTTTACAGCAAACATACCGTAACTTTCGCGGTAGTTCTTTGTAATCCAGAAGCCATATTGCTTGGCCACTGCATACGGACTACGTGGATAGAACGGAGTTGTTTCACTCTGAGGCACTTCCTGTACCTTGCCATAAAGCTCTGAGGTAGAAGCCTGATAAATGCGTGTTTTCTTTTCCAGTCCCAGGATACGTACTGCTTCGAGCATACGTAGTGTACCGATAGCATCTGCTTCCGCAGTGTATTCGGGTACATCAAAAGATACCTTAACATGGCTTTGTGCAGCTAAGTTGTATATTTCGTCGGGTTGTACCATTTGGATGACACGTATCAATGAACTTGAATCAGTCATGTCGGCATAATGCAGGTTGATAGTACGTTTCTGTTTCATGTCGCGCACCCATTCGTCAAAATAAAGATGTTCGATGCGTCCGGTGTTGAAAGAAGAAGAACGACGGAGTATACCGTGTACTTCATAACCTTTTTGCAATAAAAATTCGGCAAGGAATGAACCGTCTTGCCCTGTGATCCCAGAAATAAGAGCTTTCTTCATATTATAAATAATTAATTTGGTAGTTGATAGTTAGAAGCTAATAGTTAGTAGTTAGAATTTGGTAGTTAGTAGTTAGAATCCCTTCGGCATAAAAATAATCACGCTGTATAGATTCTAACTACTAACTACTGACTTCCAACTTCTAACTCTGGCTTCTAATATCGTTGCAATATTCGGTATTTTCTTTCGGATAAGAGCTATATATAAGGATGGAATTTTTTAGTTTAAACAGAAAATATTTATATTTGCCGAATATTATTCAAGTATAAATGAAAATTATATTGTTTGGTTTATAAATATCATTTTTATTTAAATTTTTTAATTATAGTATTAATATATTCGGATATGAATGATTATTTTAATGAATTAAGTCTCTCTAACTATTGGAACGGACGGTTGCCGGAAGCCGGATTCATTCGTAAGAGTTATACCAATCGTATTTTTGGCTATATCGGTAATAAACTGATAAAGTTACTGATAGGCCAACGTGGGGCAGGGAAATCATATCTGCTTCGGCAGATTATGCTTCATTTACTTGATGAGGGAGTATCGGCACGGAATATATTGTATATAAATCGTTCATTCACCGATTCTGGTTTCATATCCGGACGTGAAGGACTTGAAGAACTTTTATCTACTTATCGGGAACGAATTCATCCGGTAGGAAAAATCTATCTATTTATTGAAGAGATACAGAACATCATAGGTTGGGAAGAGTTTGTATATTCTCATTCGCAGGATTATGTCAACAGTAGTGAGCTGTTTATCAGTGGGTCCGGTGGAGAGATACTTCCTTGCGATGCGGAAGGGATGCCGGACCGGCATTATGTGAGTTTTGAGGTTTTTCCTTTTAGTTATGCAGAGTATAGAGAACGTGTGCGGGAAGAAGCTTCCGGTAAGAGCTATGCTGCATATATGGAAGGGTGTTCCTTGCCCCGGCTTTCTGTTTTATCAACGGAAGATGCAAAATGGAATTATGTCTCCTCTATTAAAGATACCGCACTGTTTCGTGATATTGTGCAACAGTATCGTGTGAAAGATCCCCGGCTTTTTGAAGATGTACTTATCTATTTAGCAGCACATCTGTCCGAATTGGTATCTGTTACTAATCTGGTTACTCATTTTAATTCGCAGCAGCGAAAGACGAGTTATGATACGATTGCCAATTATATCAGTTACCTCGAGAATACTTTCCTGATTCATCGTGTAGAGCGCTGTCAGGTTCGTAGTAAAGAAGTAGTGCTGGGCAGTTGTCGTTATTATATTAATGATTGGGCTTTCATGCGTTTTCTTTATCCGTTCTTTGTCCGCGAACAGGACGCAAAGTTCAAAAATCATGTTTATCTTGAATTACGACGTGCCGGATATGCTGTTTATGTAGGTGTACATCGTAATAAAGTGATTGACTTTCTTGCACGGAAAGGAGACCGGATTATCTACATTCAGTGTGTGTGTGCTTTGGATAATGAGTTGACGATGCAGTCTTTGTATGCTTCGTTGGAGGCAATACAGGATAATTATGAAAAGTGGATAGTATCTCTTGATAATGTAGCATTGCCGTCAAAAGAAGGCATACGACATATACAGGTGTGGAAATTGGCAGAAATGTTGTAACATTTATTATTATCTGCCACAACTCTTTAATCTCTTGTTTGCAAACTTAGTATTTTAACGGTGACTTAAAATGCATATTAATAGTGATTTAAATACGTACTTTTGTACCCCAAAAGTACGTACTTTTTTATTGCTTGGTTTTCAGTGTTTTATAGTCTGTTTCTACCATTGTATCAAATAACTTCACTGTAAAGTGATAAACTCTTTAGATAAAACAATCTGTTAGTTGTTTATGGGGTGGATAATGTGCTTATATCATCCATCACTTGATACTTCATGAGAATATCGGTTTGTCGCATCGGAAATACCAGTATTCCATTTCTGTTTATGAAGAAATATTTTTCTCCTTTACCATCTTGTTAATAAGTCTCTTTTTGAGATGATATGTAATAAAAGTCTCTCAATACGCAAAAACTATTGAGAGATTTTTTGTTTGCAACAATTCTTTTTTATCTGTTTTTCTGATATAAAAAATAGATTGGAGGAGGAGTCTGTTTTTGTCTTTTTGTAATTTTGAAATACATATTACATAATCATTAAATTAAGAGGAGTAGCTTGCTTATGTGTTCATTATGAGATACTTTTGTGATACCTGTATGGGCGGTGAGATATGAAAACCGGTTGAAGAGGAGAAAATCCTTATGTCATTGTATAACAGAGTTAGTGACATATTTAAACTTCCTGAGAATAAGTGTGATATGAATTGAGAGGGACAAAGTGATATAATCTTTGGACAAGATGGTATATACTGAAGATTGATTTTGTTGGAAAGCATCTGGCTTGCAATTAATTTTGTATGCAGATATCTGGGCGAGATGCGTACTATGCATAGACGCGTCTGTTTTGTTTAAAGCATGTATTAATAACAAGTAAAACTGTTAACTTATGATTAAGTGGTTTGGTTGTTTTTTATTCTCGAGTAGACGAATGGTTTATATTAAGGTGGCATCTCAATTTAAAACTGCTCCATGGCGGGTTTATGAGCTGGCACATGGTTCTAAGGCCCGTAGTAACAAAGAAAGCAAAATATTACAGGAATTGAAAGAACAGGGTATCATCTCTATTGTTCGCCTTTTTTAATATTCTGACTATTGAGAGGGAGGGCAGTCGCTATCCTTTTCATTTCGGGTATTGAGGAGATCCTCCCTGCTTGTTTAATTCGTATAGTTTCATAGTTTACTTTTTCCCATGATTTTGTCAATGATCAATGCAATTGCTCCATCACCTGTAACATTACATGCTGTGCCGAAACTGTCCATTGCAATGTACAACGCTATCATTAGTGCTTGTGCTGATTCGTCAAAGCCCAACATGGATTGTAAAATACCTAAAGATGCCATGATAGCTCCTCCGGGAACACCAGGTGCGGCTATCATGGTGATGCCTAACATAAAAATGAATCCTGCGAAAAGAGAGAAATCGAATGGCATACCTTGCATCATCATTAAAGCCAAAGCACAGGCTACAATCTTTAGTGTACTGCCCGAAAGATGGATCGTGGCGCAGAGTGGAATGACAAAACCGGCAATATCAGCTGATACTCCATTCTTTTTTGTCTGCTCCAAGGTGACAGGGATGGTAGCAGCAGATGATTGAGTTCCTAATGCGGTAAAGTAGGCCGGTAGCATCCGTCCTAATAATTTGAAAGGATTGCGTTGAACAAACAGTGCAGCAATAGAGTATTGAAAAATCAATAAGAAAATGTGCAAAGCGAAAATAACTCCAATGATTTTGATGAATACCATTAGGATGGAGAATACTTGTCCGGAGTGTGTCATGTTGAGAAATATACCGAAGATGTAGAGCGGTAGCAAAGGCAGAATGACAGCACTGATCATGCGGACAATAATCTCCTGGAAATCTCTTGCCACATTCTTTAGGGCATCACTGCGTAGTGTGGCCAATCCTAATCCCAGTGTGAAAGCGAGAACCAAAGATGTCATTACATTCATTAGCGGTGGGATGGCAACGGAGAAGAAAGGAAGTATGCCTTGTGCTTCACTCACTTCTTCGAGTGGTCTTCCGGGCTCTATCAAGGATGGGAATAAAGTAGCACCGGTAAAGTAGGAGAGGAAACCCGAAAACAATGTCGCTCCGTAGGCAATCAGTGCAGTTACAATCAGCATTTTGCCGGCTCCTTTTCCGATATCGGCAATGGCAATTGTGACCAGTCCGAGAATGATGAGCGGAATAGAAAAATTTAGAAATTCACTAAAGATACCATTGAATGTTACAAATATGCGAACTAACGAGGCCGGAAAGAAGTGTCCAACTGCAATTCCTAACAAAATGGCAATAATAATGCGGGGTAACAGCCCGATATGGATTTTCTTCATGATCGAAACTTTATTTAATTGCTACAAAAGTAGCATTTTTTCTGTAAATAGCCGAACAAAATTTTATTGTATATGTTATAGTAAATAAGTAAATTAATAAAGAATAAACAACTAATTAGATAAAACTTACAATTATGTCAATACAGAATAAAACAGATGTTGGGCTGATTGGTTTGGCTGTAATGGGCGAAAATTTAGCTTTGAATATGGCAAGTAAAGGATGGAATGTATCGGTATACAACCGTACAGTGCCCGGAGTAGAAGAAGGAGTGGTAGAACGATTTCTCAATGGGCGGGCTAAAGGTCTAAACATCGAAGGTTTTACTGATATTGCTGCATTTGTAGATTCAATAGCCTTGCCTCGAAAGATAATGATGATGGTTCGTGCCGGTAGTGCTGTAGATGAATTAATGGAACAACTTTTTCCTTTGCTTTCTCCGGGTGATATTTTGATTGATGGTGGTAACTCCAATTATGAGGATACCAATCGTCGTGTGGAATTGGCTGAGTCGAAGGGATTTCTTTTCGTCGGTGCAGGTGTGTCTGGTGGTGAAGAGGGAGCCTTGAATGGTGCTTCCATTATGCCAGGCGGTTCAGTAGCAGCCTGGTCGGAGGTGAAACCTATTCTGCAAAGTATTGCAGCAAAAGCATCAGACGGTACGCCTTGTTGCGACTGGATTGGGCCGGCTGGTTCCGGACATTTTGTGAAGATGATACACAATGGCATAGAGTATGGCGATATGCAACTTATTGCTGAGGCGTACTGGGTGATGAAGAATCTGCTTGACCTGGAGAATGAAGAGATGGCAAATGTCTTTTCTCATTGGAATGAAGGGAAACTTCGTAGTTATTTGATTGAAATTACAGCAAATATTTTGCGGCATACAGATAAGTCGGGAGGGTATTTGTTGGATAAAATTCTGGATACTGCAGGACAGAAGGGTACGGGGAAATGGTCCGTTATTAATGCCATGGAGCTGGGTATGCCTTTGGGACTGATTGCTACTGCGGTATTTGAACGTAGTTTGTCGGCTCAGAAAGAGTTGCGCGAGACAGCTTCACGGCAATTTCAGTGCAAACGTACACAAGCTGTTTATAATAAACCGGAATTGGTGAAGGAAATTTATGCTGCATTATATGCATCCAAGCTGGTTTCTTATGCTCAGGGGTTCGCTGTACTTCAGCGTGCTTCTGATACTTTTGGCTGGAAACTCGATCTGGCTTCTATTGCACGTATGTGGCGTGGCGGTTGTATCATTCGTAGTATCTTCTTAAATGACATTGCTGCTGCTTTCGAGGCAAAGGATAAACCGAAAAATCTTTTGTTGGCACCTTATTTCCGGGATGAAATAAAGGAGCTGTTATCCGGATGGAAAACGCTCGTAGTACAGGCTATGCATGAGGAGCTTCCTGTTCCCGCTTTTTCTTCGGCATTGAATTATTTCTATTCATTGGTATCCGCCAATTTGCCTGCTAATATGATACAGGCGCAACGCGATTACTTTGGTGCACATACTTTTGAACGAAAAGATGAACTCCGCGGACAGTTCTTCCATGAGAACTGGACAGGACATGGTGGTGATACGAAATCAGGAATATACAATAATTAGTGAAAAGTGATAAGTGATTAGTGATTAGTGCCATCCGGCATAATAGCGCAGCCACTAATCACTAATCACTAATCACTAACGACTAATCACTAATCACTAAGATGATGGATAAATTTGTAATGATAATCTTTGGCGCTTCGGGTGACCTTACTAAACGTAAGCTGATGCCTGCCTTGTACTCTTTGTATAGAGATAAGCGTCTCACAGGGGAGTTTTCTGTGATAGGTGTGGGACGTACTGTGTACTCGGATACTGACTATCGTGCTTACATATATACAGAACTTGAACAATTTGTGAAACCCGAAGAACAGGATAAAGAGTTGATGGATAGCTTTACACAACATCTTTATTATCTGGCTATTGATCCTGCTATAGAGGCTGGCTATGTCCGCCTTCGTCAGCGTATTGAAGAACTTGCCGGAGAGAAGGAACCGGATAATCTGTTGTTCTATCTGGCTACACCTCCTTCTTTATATGGAGTGATTCCGTTGCACCTTAAAAAAGCGCATCTTAATCGCGGAAGGGCACGTATTATCGTAGAGAAGCCATTTGGATACGATCTTCAGTCTGCTGAAGAGTTGAATCGTATTTATGCTTCTGTTTTCGATGAACATCAGATTTACCGTATTGACCATTTTTTGGGTAAGGAAACTGCTCAAAACCTGCTTGCTTTCCGTTTTGCTAACGGGATATTTGAACCTCTGTGGAATCGTAATTATATCGATTATATAGAGGTGACGGCTGTTGAAAATCTGGGTATTGAGCAGCGTGGTGGTTTCTATGATACTGCCGGGGCCTTACGTGATATGGTGCAGAATCATCTCATACAACTTGTGGCACTTACGGCAATGGAACCACCTGCCATCTTTAATGCTGATACATTCCGTAATGAAGTGGTGAAAGTGTATGAATCTCTGACTCCATTGACCGAAGAGGATTTTGAAGAACATATTGTTCGGGGGCAATACACCGCTTCTGGTAATAAGAAGGGATATCGTGAAGAGAAAAATGTAAATCCCGATTCACGGACGGAGACGTATATTGCTATGAAACTGGGAATTAGTAACTGGCGTTGGAGTGGTGTTCCATTCTACATCCGTACCGGAAAGCAAATGCCTACCAAGGTTACGGAAATAGTGGTACACTTCCGTGAAACACCACATCAGATGTTTCATTGTGCGGGAGGTAATTGTCCTCGTGCCAATAAACTAATCCTTCGCCTTCAACCCAATGAAGGTATTGTTCTGAAAATAGGTATGAAAGTACCTGGTGCAGGATTTGAAGTGAAACAAGTAACAATGGATTTCAGTTATAACCAGCTTGGTGGCGTACCTGGTGGCGATGCTTATGCCCGTTTGATTGATGACTGTATCCAGGGTGATCCTACGCTCTTTACACGAAGTGACGCAGTGGAGGCGTCCTGGCGGTTCTTTGATCCAATTCTCCACTATTGGAAAGAACATCCCGATGCACCGCTTTATGGTTATCCGGCCGGTACATGGGGTCCTCTCGAAAGTGAAGCTATGATGCACGAACATAGTGCTGAATGGACTAATCCTTGTAAAAATTTGACAAACACAGACCAATATTGTGAACTATGAAACCTTTTATTTATCCTTCGTCCATTGAGACGGCACGCGCACTGATTCTTCATCTGATAAAGATTATGATAGATGAACCCGGCAAGACTTTCAATATTGCTTTAAGTGGTGGAAGTACTCCTGCATTGATGTTTGACTTGTGGGCAAACGAATATAGCGATATTACTCCGTGGACGCGGATGAAAGTTTTTTTTGTAGACGAACGCTGTGTTCCACCCGAGAACTCAGATAGCAATTATGGAATGGTACGTTCATTGTTGGTGGGCGTGGTTCCTATTGATTATGAAAATGTGTTTCGTATCAGAGGAGAGGATAGACCGGATAAGGAAGCGGTCCGGTATTCCCGGGTAGTAGAAAGCCAGGTTCCTTTGCAGGATGGTTGGCCTGTATTTGATATAATATTGTTAGGAGCAGGTGGAGATGGGCATACTTCATCAATTTTTCCCGGACAAGAGAAACTATTGTCTGCTGATCGGATTTATGAAGTAAGTTATAACCCGAATAATGGCCAGAAACGTATTGCGATGACGGGGTGTCCTATTATTAATGCCCGTCGGGTAATCTTCTTGATCACAGGCAGAAGTAAAGCTGAAGTGGTGGAGGAGATTTGTACCTCTGGTGACACAGGCCCTGCTGCATATATTGCCCATCATGCTAAGAATGTAGAGCTCTTTCTTGATGATTATGCGGCTGCGAAAATAAATAGAGAAGAAATACCGGATTGATCGGTTAATAAGTTGATTGTAGTATCTTCTGAAATATCTATATAAGAAAGTTGTTTCAATACGATAAGAAACGGCTTTCTTTTCGTATTGAAACCTGTGATAAGAATGGCTTTGTATAATTCATTCTTATCTGTTTTTTAATCGGGTACTTCTTTTATTTTCTCAATAAGGTATTCTTCTTTTTCATTTCTATGACAGTAGCAAATATAGTAGTTAGGGTCGTTTACTATATCTTTAAAGCTCTGTGGTAATTCAATTTCTTTTGTCTCTCTGTTGATAGCAACCAAAGCTATCATAATTCCTTCTTCTTTGCATTTGTCAATCAGGAGGCCATTTAGCATTAATTCTTCTTCGTTCATCTCATCTGTTTTAACGGGTACAAAGATAATGCTATAATAATAAAATTGTACTATTTGTGATATATTATTTTTTTACTAAGTCGCTTTTTAAATAATAAATGAATAGAAATAAAATATTACGGCTTGCTGTCTTCACAGATGGCCTGCCGTATAAAAAGTTTAAGTTTTAAATCAAAACAGATATTTGGTTAAAAAGGTTCTGTATTTAGCTTAATTCTTAGTCCTGTTTAACGAATTATTAAGTATGATAGCTATATAAACAAAAATCCGCCCTACCTTCACAGGCTGGGCGGACAAGAAATCTCTTACATAGAGATTTATCAAATCTTATGCTATAATTTAAAAAAGTATATATACAGACTTTCACAAGCCTGACTAATATATTAATCAGAATTTCAAATAGTGATATATTATTGTTGTTTGATAAGTAAATAGAGGTGCCTAAAAAATAGAAAAAGACAACCTTATAAGCCAGCACGAAGTTGTTTTTATGGCTTTTATATGTGCAAAGATAATATAAATAATTGAATAATGAAAAAATATGATGAGGGGATTTAAGATTTGTATGCTTTAGGCTGTAATAATACCCCATTATCATCCTTTTATAAGGCTTGTTTAGAGGTTATACCTTACCTGCATGTAGACTACGCCTACTCTGTAAACAACTGATATGATTTTTATTTGTGGCTAATAAATGCTATGAGAAATAAATAAGAGAGGATTGTGATTTGTGATGTTCATGCTATTAGGGTTGAGGATAACTGTAGGAGTGAGGCACTTTACGATGAGTTATGTGTGAGTCACATGATAAGTGAAGCATTTTAAGCAGGTTTCGTTTCTTCAGAATCAAGGTTTATTTTTTATGAATACTCTAATAAACTAACACTATCTGCCTATTTTTTCTACAATCTCATTTTGTAGCATAAAAATAAATCTTGAATTGTCCGGGTTCTTTTTTTTGTGAAACGTATATGATATTGATATACAGATTTTTATTATGATGTATAAACATTGTAATTGTCCGGGTAGCTTTTTAGGATATTTTGATCTTTTTCTTTATTTTTGTCTAAAGTCATTTCTCCTTTACTTCGAAATCATTCTTTTTGATAATATACAATCCACTATAAATATTTTATTGATTGAGATAAATCCTTATTAGTGTTAACATTTTAATTTTATTATTATGAAGAAGAGTTTTTATCCATTAGTTGTGCTTATTCTTTTTTTATTGGCAATGAATGCCAGTGCGCAAACTGCAACATCCTTAGAAGTTAATGATACAAGGGATGTAAGTGAATCACCTAATAGTTACTATGTTTGTAAACACTGAAAACCAACGCTCGTCGGGACGGGTGGTCCCGCCCCTTGCCGCTGGGCGTTCCCCGACCGAAGATTTGTTTT